>CAIZDF010000038.1 GCA_903931645.1 uncultured Tolumonas sp. | reverse complement strand
TAATTGAAGATCCAGGCGTCCGGGCAGATAGCCGCAATATCTTCACAGATCGCCAGAATAGGTGGAATGATGCGCAGAGAATGGAATAAACCACCGGGGCCACCATTTTCACCATAAACTTGCTTGATGCCGTATTGTTGCGGTAATTGCCAGTCCATATCCCACAGCGCAAATCGATCACCTACTTCAATCGAGATCATAATAAACCCGGCACCTTTCAGTGCATCTTTTCGATTGGTGGTCGCACTGATCGTAAATGGCAAATCTTGTTCTGCAATAAACCGGCGGGCGGTCTCTTCGGTTAACGCCAATGCTTTGGGGTTGATATCGTGCAAT
Organism: uncultured Tolumonas sp.; assembly: GCA_903931645.1. GTDB lineage: Bacteria > Pseudomonadota > Gammaproteobacteria > Enterobacterales > Aeromonadaceae > Tolumonas. Next base: position 2,696 of record CAIZDF010000038.1, on the reverse strand, counting down.
ACGATTTCACTGCCTGACAGTGTTTTGCTCTGAAAAATATCACCTAATGTGCCATAACCGAATTGAGCACTACCTGCACCGATAAGGACGATTTTGGTTGTCATGAAAAGTCTCCTGATGAATCAGTTTGTGTTTGTTTCAATGAGTTGAATTAACACTGGCATTCATGAAGATCTGGCGTGAGATGAATTTCTTCCCGTGGATCTTGGGTGTAAATGCCCGCTTGCAAATGATATTAGGGAGTGCACAGGCATTTAGGAAATGGTAGTTTTTAGCTTGGTAATTGACTAAATCAATTTCATGACTAAGGGCTGTGATCATGGACAAGGTTTTACGGCAATTCCTCGAAGTCGCAACACTTAAAAATGTGACGCATGCAGCAAATAAACTTTGTATGAATCAATCGACTCTGAGCATCAATATCAAGCGGTTGGAAGAGTCATTAGGTGTGCCACTGCTGCTCCGCTCTTCCAGTGGCGTCGAACTGACGGAATTCGGCCATGTCGTCTTGGAAGAAGCGCGCATTATGCAGCGTTTGCATGACAACACGCTTAACAAAATCGAGTTTCTGAAAGAACGTTTAGAGCGCGAATTAAAGGTTGGGGCGGGTCATGCGGAGTGGTATTTGTTTGTCAAAGACAGTGTCAGGACATACCGGCAACGGCACCCTTCGGCGAATATTCATACCGAAATTGGTAATAATTTACGACTCATGGATCAGCTATTAAGTGGTGATCTGGATCTATCTGTCGGTAATGAGATTTTCGGTCTCAATCGTAATGCCGGAGTTGTTTTCATTCCGTTATACCAAACCACTCATAAAGCATTTGTCAGAGCGAGTCATCCGTTGGCATTGCGCTCGTGTACCGCTGATGATTTAAAGGATTACCCGGTAATTCATCTGACACCCAATGAAAGCCGCTATTATCATGTTATGGATGAGTTATACCGGCAGGAATATGGCAATTCAGTGCATATGAAAGAACAAATTGTGTATTCCAGTAATACTATGGAAGCTTGTATTGAAACCTTAGAAGACACCAATGCAATTTTGTTTTTTCCAAGCAGCATGGAAAGTTATTTCAAACCATTCAATATTGTCAGCCTATCGTTATCTGAAACCCAGCGCATGAGTTCGATTGGTATCTATCTGTTGCGGGAACGACAAGACGATCTGCAACTCAACGATATGATGCAGTTGATGCAGAAAAGTTTTACAGAAAATCAGGCGTTGGTAAAGTAACCCTCAATTCTGCGTTTACGAACTGAGGGCTGAAAGATCACCAGACAGGCTGGCAGAGGTATGGATTGCTGACGCGCTCATGACCTAGTGTCGACATTGGGCCATGACCGGGAATGAATTTAACGTCATCACCGAGCGGTAACAGTTTCTTGGTGATAGCATTGATCAGGTCGGTATGGTTTCCTTGTGGGAAATCGGTCCGGCCGATAGAACCGTTAAACAGCACATCACCGACGATCGCCAGTTGGCTTGCAGCATGATAGAAAACTACATGACCCGGTGTGTGCCCAGGGCAATGTAGCACCTGTAGTTCCAGATTGCCAACCGACACGGTCTCAGTTTCTGTGAGCCAGTGATCCGGCGTAAAAGCATCGGTATGTGCAAAACCAAACATCTCAGATTGAGCGGGCAGAGCATTTAACCAGAAGGCGTCCGCTTGATGCGGGCCGATGATCGGGCAACCGGTACGTTTCCGCAGTTTGTCAGCACCACCGACATGATCAAGATGACCATGAGTTAGCAGCAATTTGGTCAATGTCAGGTTGTTTTTCCCGATCGCCTGCAGCAATTTCTCGATATCTCCACCGGGATCGATGAGCGCAGCTTCGTGTGTTTCATCACACCAAAGCAAAGTGCAGTTTTGCTGAAAGGCTGTAACGGGAATGATCTGGTATTGCAGCATGGTTATGTCCTGTAATTCTTTTCTCGTCAAATGGTAACCATGCGCGCAATGGATTACCACTATTACCAGTCGATACCTTTTTGTGCTTTGATTCCGCTGTCAAAGGCATGTTTGACGTTTTTGATTTCACTAACCGTATCTGCAATCTCTAACAAGGCTCGGTGGCTGCCACGACCTGTTATGATCACATGTTGGTGTAACGGGCGATTGGTGATTGCGGCGACGATATCGTCAACATCCAGATAATGATAAGCCGCCATATAGGTCAGTTCGTCTAACAACACCACATCATATTCATCAGAGGCCAGCATACGTTTAGCTTCCTGCCAGACAAGTTGTGCGGCTTGCTGATCTTTTTCGCGGCTTTGTGTTTCCCAGGTAAAGCCGGTGGCCATGATGTGAAATTCAACGCCCGCTTTTTGTAATAATACCCGTTCACCACATTCCCATGTGCCTTTGATAAACTGCACCACGCCTGCTTTCAAGCCATGACCAACGGCTCGCGTGACTGTGCCAAAACCTGATGTGCTCTTCCCTTTGCCATCACCAGTGATCACGATCATCAGTCCGCGTTCATCTTGTGCTGCGGCAATACGGGCATCTACTTTTTCATTTAGACGTTGTTGACGAGCTTGATGTCGTTGCTGGCGTTCGCTGTTCTCTTCCATTAAATCACTCCAATCAGATAGCAGGGGATGGCCGACCAATAAAACGGATCTGCGGATAAATTCCATCATCCGTATACAACACTTGTATGCGGGTTATTGAGCC
>CAIZDF010000037.1 GCA_903931645.1 uncultured Tolumonas sp. | reverse complement strand
TGATGGTGATCTGAAAGCAATGTTTAGCAAAGCTATTTTGGATATCCGCGCTAACGGTAACTACAAAAAGATTAATGATAAATACTTTGATTTTGACGTTTACGGCGAATAAAACCGCTCGTTCATAATTTCTGTATTTAACGGGCCCATAAAGGGCCCGTTTTGATGGATAACGGTATGTTCGATTTGAAAGGCTATAGTGCCACGATCCTAGATGGTGCCTGGATCACGCTGGAAGTTGCGTTGTTGTCAGTTTTGGTAGCGGCAGTACTGGGCATGATGGGGGCATTGGCGAAGCTATCTAAAAATCGTGTGGCTAAAGGTATTGCTACTTTTTATACCACGCTGGTGCGCGGTATTCCTGATTTGATCCTGATGATGTTGATCTTCTTTGGTGGACAAATCTTCCTGAATTTCTTATGTACCCAAATTAATGAAGGCGTAAACGGTTGGTTAACAGGACGCAACCCTGATCACGAATGGGTTTCTTATGTGCCAGATTACATTGATATCAGTCCATTTATTGCCGGTGTTTTGGCTATAGGCTTCATTTTTGGCGCGTATATGGCGGAGACTTTTCGCGGTGCAATTCTGGCCGTTGAGCGGGGACAGTTGGAAGCCGCGTATGCTTATGGCATGTCTCCTTGGCAGGTTTTCCGCCGGATTTTATTTCCGCAGATGGTACGGCATGCTTTGCCGGGGTTTGGTAATAACTGGTTAGTTTTACTGAAAACAACCGCATTGGTATCGGTGATCGGCCTGGATGATATGGTGCGTAAAGCCGGGTTAGCAGCCGGGAGCACGCAATTACCGTTTACTTTTTATATGTTTGTTGCGCTAATTTTCTTAGGCTTTACTGCAGTCTCTTCAGCTCTGTTGCGTTGGGCTGAAGTACGTTATGCAATTAAAACGAGGTAAGTCGGATGTTTGATTTTTCCATTATTTATAATGAATGGCCGACATACCAGGAAGGCTTAATCAACACTGTCTGGTTGGTTGCGGTTTCCTTGCTCGCGGGTTTAAGCATTGCGATCCCTGTCGGTATCTTGCGTAACAGCCAGAGTGCTTTTTTACGTTACCCTGCTTGGGCTTATATCTATTTTTTCCGTGGAACGCCGTTGCTAGTGCAGTTGTTTATTATTTACTACGGTGCAGGGCAATGGCAGTGGTTACAGCATTCATGGGCCTGGAAATGGTTCCAAGAAGCGTGGTTTTGTTCGCTGTTAGCTTTTGCTTTAAATACCGGAGCCTATACGGCAGAAATTGTTCGTGGTGCTATTCAGATGATCCCGAAAGGGGAGCTGGAGGCGGCCGCAGCGTTTGGTATGTCTCGCTGGCAAATGTTGCGACATATCATTTTGCCAAGCGCGTTACGACGTGCATTGCCAGCTTATAGCAATGAAGTGATATTAATGTTACATGGTTCATCGGTGGCAGGCGTTATCACTGTGGTTGATTTGACTGGTGCGGCACGGATCATTAATGCGCGTTACTACACGCCGTTTGAAGCATTTATTACTGCTGGTTTGTTGTATTTAATGCTGAGTTTAATGCTGGTTTGGGGTTTTCGTCGTTTGGAACGCCATTGGTATGCACATTTGCGTCCGAGAATCGGTTAAGCCGGTATTATCTGGGATCTATAGCGTGATACCATATTGGTGCTTATGCGTATCTAGTTAAGGGTTCCATTTTGTTCGCTCGGTTGCTCGTCAGTTTTTTTATTTTATTCTGTAGTCTGACTGCTTCAGCTGATGAGCAAGTCAAATTTGAGCCTGCACCTCAATGGGTGCAGAGCCTGCAAGTTCCCACGATTTCACACCAATCATCACCGGTTAATGGCCTGCGTTATCAGTTAATCGATCGTCAGTTAAATCTGGAAGCTCGGCAAGTTTCGCAATATTCCCATTATGTCATGCAAATCACGAGCACCGAGGGGTTGGAGCAAGCCTCCCAGTTGTCATTTGATTTTGATCCTGGGTATCAAACACTGCAGATACATCAGGTGCGTGTTTTAAGGCAGGGGGTTTATCTTGACCGGTTGGAGCCTAATGAGCTGCGGCTATTTCAACGGGAACCGGATCTTGAGCATTTTCTTTATTCTGGAACTAAAACGGCCTACCTGATTTTACCGGATATTCGAGTTGGCGATATATTGGAATATAGCTACAGCACGATTGGCAATAATCCCGTATTAGGCAATAAATTCAGCGTACAAATGCAACCTGATTGGGAAATGCCAGTGGCATTTAACTCTGTTCGGGTTTTAGTGAATAGTGGGCGTACACTCTATTATTCGGTGCCTGAAGGCCAGAATGGCAAGTTGACTATGACGGAATCGTCTACGCACCGTGAGTTATTATGGCAACAATCCCCGGTGGCTGCCGTTAATGTAGATGACGATGTTCCAGCTTGGTTTACGCCACATCATTATTGGGCGCTGAGTGAGTTTTCCTCATGGCAAGATGTTGTGCAATGGGCCTTGCCGCTTTATGAACAAACCGCGGTTGTTGAACCTGTCGTTCAACAAGTTGCAGATCAACTCATGCAAACCGCTTCCGAACCTAAAGCTCGTGTAATGGCTGCTTTGCAGTTTGTGCAGCAACAAGTGCGTTATCTGGGCATTGAGGATGGTATTGGCTCACATGTACCACGTAAAGCCGCTGATACCTTGTATCGCCGTTATGGCGACTGTAAAGATAAAACAGTATTGCTAATGGCATTACTTAAAGCGATGGGGTTCAATCCGCAGGCGGCTTTAGTTAATCTGGAACAGGGCACTATTTTGCCCAGACAGCTACCATCGCCCTATGCCTTTGATCATGTCATTGTGACGTTATCGCTGGGAGAGCAACAATATTGGATGGATGGTACAGATCTCAATCAAGGCTCGGATCTGGACACCATCGGTGTTCCTTATTTGCATTATGCGTTGCCTGTTGCATCAGATAGTAAAGAGTTGGTCGCGATGGATGACAAATATCGTGCGGCAGAGACAGTATTACGACGCGAACTGTGGCTGGATGAACCGCGGAGCCGTTTATTAGTGGAAGCTCGTTATTCAGGACATGAAGCCGAAACGCAGCGTTCTTCCTGGAAAAATACCTCTCCGGAACAAATTGGTCATCAGCAGGTTGGTTATTATTCAAAATTTTATTCTGATCTAGAAGGCCACGCCTTACCGGATGTTCAAGATGATTTACAGAAAAATGAACTGGTCTTACGTCAGCAATTTACATTATCCGGTGGCTCAGAAGAGTTAGCTCGAAATGGTCTGCCGTTATATGCAGACCTGATTGATAATTATCTGAAAACAATTGATAACGCAAGAAAGCAACCTCTAGCACTCGGGCCACCACTTAAAATTCGCCAAGAGTTTATCTTTCATTTACCACATGATGTAAATATTGCCGATTACAATCAGCATTATGAAAATGAAGTATTTAGTTTCAGTATTTGGGTTCAGCAGGTAAAACCACGTTTATTGCGGGTAACTTATCGTTATCAGAACCGACTGGATCATGTGCCTGTGCGTGAGTTGGCACGCTATCGGGAATCGGTACTACGAGCGAGAGAGGAGCTTGCGCTTAACTTTACTCTCCCGCCTGCAGTCGCGATGACAGCTAGCACAAGTGCTGAGCCAGCTAAATAAACTCAGCCCAGATCGGAGCATGATCAGACGGCTTTTCCATCCCGCGGATCTGATAATCAATACCGGTATGCTGTAAACGTTGTTGCAATACCGGAGTGGCAAGCAACAAATCGATCCGCAACCCGCGATTATCATCAAAACCACGACTACGATAATCGAACCATGAGAAATACTCATTAGAATCAGGGTTTTGGCTGCGCCAGGTATCTATAAAGCCCCAAGCTAATAATTCATTGAGCCACTCTCTTTCTTCAGGCAAGAAAGAGCATTTCCCTGTTTGTAACCAGCGTTTACGGTTAGCTTCACCGATACCGATATCAAGATCAGTCGAAGAAATATTCATATCACCCATGATGACGATATCTTCGTCAGGATGATGGTTTTGTTGTAAATAACTCAGTAGATCACGGTAAAACTTCTGTTTGGCAGGAAATTTAGTCGGATGATCGCGAGATTCACCTTGTGGAAAATAACCATTAAACACAGTTAATAAACGGCCATTTTCTTGCTGAAATTGTCCGATTATTAAGCGCCGTTGTGCTTCGTCATCATCAGCAGGAAAACCTTTGATGATTGCATATGGCGTTTTGCGGGATAACAATGCGACGCCATAATGTGCTTTTTGTCCGTGAAAGTGAACCTGATAACCGAGTTCTTCAATCAGACTACTCGGAAACATCTCATCATGAACTTTGGTTTCTTGTAAGCCAATGATGTCAGGTTTATGTTGCTCAATAATGGCTTGTAATTGATGAGGTCTGGCTCTTAGCCCGTTAATGTTAAAAGAAATAATTTTCATATAATTTAAGTCAACTCAGCGTTTTCGTGGTTTTAGCAGAGCCATAGACTCCACCTTCAATTGTTCATAACGTGCTTTCTGTGCCGGGTTTAGCGGTACGCCGTCCATAATCGTTAATGTTTCACTTAATTCCGTCAACAGCTCTTTTCGTGTCTGTTGTTGCTGGCATAAAGCCAATAATGCCTGTGTTTTATTCAGAGCCGCACTGGTATTTGCTGGGGCTTTACGTTGTGCATCGCGGAAATGTTTTAATGCCATTTCCAGATCGCCTTGAGTAAAGGCTTTGATTCCCAGTTCGTTACTCAGTTGGTATTGGTTTCTGCGTTCGGTTATTACGGTATCAGAACGAATAGATTGGATACATTGAGTCAGTAACGGGTCTTTGGCTTGCTCCGGCGGCAACGATTTTTGCAATTGGTCGGCAAATTCGAATTCCCCGAGCTGTAGCATCGCCAAAATGGTTTCACTTAATATCTCTG
>CAIZDF010000036.1 GCA_903931645.1 uncultured Tolumonas sp. | reverse complement strand
TTTAGGTAAAAATGATACTGAACGTCGCGTCATGATCAATACCATCGCCCCGCATTGGGATGGTAATCAGGTGTGGTTGATAACCGCCGGTGGGGCGCTGTTTGCTGCCTGGCCAATGGTGTATGCAACGGCGTTTTCTGGTTTTTATATTGCAATGATCCTGACCCTGATGGCGTTGTTCTTCCGTCCAGTGGGTTTTGATTATCGCTCTAAATTGGAAAATCCAACCTGGCGTAACAGTTGGGACTGGTGTCTGTTTATCGGTGGTTTTGTGCCTCCAACAGTCATCGGTGTGGCGTTTGGCAACTTGTTGCAAGGTGTACCATTCAGCGTTGATACCATGATGCGTACCACGTATGAAGGTAACTTCTTCCAGTTACTGAATCCATTCGGTTTGCTGGCTGGTCTGGTGAGTCTGTTTATGTTTGTCACTCAGGGCGCTACCTGGTTGATGATGAAAACAGAAGGGCAACTGCAAGATCGCGCTCGTAAAACCGTCATGCTGACGGCGTTACTGACATTTGTCTTGTTTGCTGTAGCCGGTTATTGGGTAGCTCATGGCATCGATGGCTACACCATCGTCAAATTTGCGGGTACAAAAGCCGCGTCTAATCCGCTGAACAAAGACGTTGCTGTTTCAGCAGGTGCTTGGATGCAGAATTACTCCCAGTATCCATGGATGATGGCTGCACCATTGGTGGGTTTAGCCATGGCGGTATTGACCATTCTGGCGGCACGTTTTGATCGCGCAGGCTTTGCATTCCTGTTCTCATCACTGATGATTGCAGGTGTGATCCTGACTGCGGGTTTCTCAATGTTCCCCTTCATCATGCCATCTAGTCTGAATCCAGCACAAAGTCTGACCATGTGGGATGCGACCTCATCGCAAAATACACTGACCGTTATGACTTTTGCCGCAGCTATTTTCGTGCCTATCGTGTTGGGCTACACCATCTGGACTTATGTCAAAATGTTCGGTCGTGTTAGCAGCCAATTTGTAGAAAAGAACAAGCACTCAGTCTACTAGGAGAGTTTTTATGTGGTATTTCACATGGGTTCTGGGCGTGCTGTTGGCTTGTGCTTTCGGCATCATCAATGCGCTGTGGTTGGAACACACTGAAAATCTGGATCGTCGAATTAACGACAAATAGTCATCAGATTGTCAAAGGCCGTCTCTCATGAGGCGGCTTTTTTATTTGTGAACGGGTAAAACAGCAATTTAACCTTCAACTAAAAAATAAAGTGAGCAAGATCACCTTCTTTCCGGAATCTTGCTGCGGTATATTATGCGCGTCTTATGACTGCGGGATTGAGCTCGATGGTCAACTCAGAGTTTAGCTGGCCAGTACGGGTCTATTATGAAGACACCGATGCTGGCGGCATTGTATATAACGCGAATTATCTGAAATTTCTTGAGCGCGCACGCACAGAATGGTTGCGGCAATTAGGTGTCGAACAAGATCACCTGTTGCAACTGGATGTGGCTTTTGTTGTGCGTCATATCGATATTGAATTCCGCAATGCGGCGCGCTTTAACCAATTGTTGACGGTCTCTTGCCGTGTGACACAGTTAAAACGGGCTTCGATGGTGTTCACCCAAGAAATTGTGGATGAACATGATCGGATTATTGTCTCTGCAGAGGTGACTATCGCCTGTGTCAGAGTTTCTGTTATGAAACCTATTGCTATTCCTGAAGATGTTAGTGGAGTGATTGCTCGTGCAACCAGCTGAAATGTCATTTACCAACCTTATCCTGCAAGCCAGTCCGCTGGTGCAGATCGTAATGTTGATCCTGTTATCTATGTCGATTGCTTCTTGGGCAATCATTGTGCAACGAACCAAAATTTTGAAAAACGCTCGATTTGTTTCCGATCAATTTGAAGAGCGTTTCTGGTCTGGTATCGATCTGAATCGTCTGTATCAGGAATGTGCTAATCGCCGCGATGAACTGAGCGGGCTGGAACAAGTCTTCTTCTCCGGCTTCAAAGAATTTGCTCGCTTACACAACAGCGGCCTGAAAAATCAGGAAATGATCATGGATGGTACTTACCGTGCTATGCGTGTATCTGTTTCGCGTGAAATTGATGAACTCGAAACCCATTTGCCAGTATTAGCCACCATTGGTTCAATTAGCCCATATATCGGTCTGTTCGGTACGGTATGGGGGATCATGCATGCCTTCATCGCATTATCTGCGGTAAAAAATGCATCATTAGCGATGGTTGCACCACCGATTGCAGAAGCCTTGATTGCAACTGCGATGGGTCTGTTTGCTGCTATTCCTGCGGTAGTGGCTTACAACCGTTTTAGTACCAAACTGGAACGTCTGGATAGTGCTTACTTCAACTTTATGGATGAGTTTTCTACTATTCTGAACCGCCAGCTCGGCAGCAAGGGTGAGTAATAATGCACGTCAACAAACGTAGCAAAAGACGCGCTGTCGCCGAAATTAACGTCGTACCCTATATCGACGTTATGTTGGTGTTGCTGATTATTTTTATGGCTACCGCACCGGTAGTCATGCAGAGCGTTAAGGTCGATCTACCGCAGACCGACTCCCAACCCCTATCAGATGACAGTGATCCTCCTGTTATCG
>CAIZDF010000035.1 GCA_903931645.1 uncultured Tolumonas sp. | reverse complement strand
TTGATCTGCGTCTCTTTATCCCACAAACGGGCTGACACTAACTCGTCGTACTGCTGTTTTGCTCCGTTCATGTGCATCACTCCCCTCTTTTGCGCATTAAAAACACCTTCATTGGTCTCAATGAACTACTAAAAAGGTTAAATGCAAATCCAGTGCCGGGGCGCACGCTTTTGGTGAAAGAAATGCTTAAAGCAGGAATTCGCTATTCCTGCCATTTTTTGGAGCAGAATCAATTGGTATAAAAGATACTAGCTATGTTCGGTATTAGGTTGATTAACCAAATTTTGCATAACGACTGAAGATATTGTCAAAAAACTCATCACCATCAGATGGCTGTGATTCAGTCGACATCTGCTCTGGTAATGGTTTAATAAACGAGGCGTGACGCAGATTAAAATAGGCCAGTAACTCCTTTTCTAACTGTTCATCTTCAGGCTCTAATGCGACAGAAAGTGACTCTCTGACACATTTAGCAATATTTGGTGTAGTCCAAGGATTTTCATCTTTAGTCACTAATGAGTTTTCTTTGATAATCTCTGAGATGCGCTCATTTTTAACTATTATTTCAATGAGTTGCTCAGTTGAATATTCTTTAGATGAAATAATTGTGCTTGGCGTTGCAATCGGTTTTAAGCCTAAATAAGACAAGAAATGGTCAGCGAGTTTATATTCTTCAATATATTCAAGAAAAAAACTGATTTGCGTATCTTTATCCCAGGCACGCTCCACTAAGAGTGCTTCATATGACTGCTTTGTACTACTCACTAACATCCCCTTAATATTGCGCACATCAATAGGTTAGCTAAACCAATGCATCAGTATGCTTTCCCGTAATAATATTACGATTGATTCATCTGTAGCTAATGGGGATATCAAAAAATGAGAACAGCAGTCAGTTTGTGATAAATATCTCGCTGATATTTCAATTATCTCCCCGCAATTAACGTCAAATGACTCTATTTTTTTGTTATCAAAAAGAAAGGAAAACGTTGTGAATAGTGTGGCATCAAAGTGATTCTGCTACACTTCAGCCCTTCCCATCAGCCTATATCTATAGAAAGGAACTCTATGAGCCTTGCAGATAAAGTTCTTGCGGTAAACGACGATTTACCAATTCGTACTGATAAACCAGTCCACTCCGGTAAAGTACGTAGCGTGTACTGGCTTACTGCTGAAGACAGTGCCCGTTTGATCCGTGAAAAAGGGTACGATGAGCCAGCCGATGCGCCGCTGGCCATCATGGTGAGCAGTGACCGCATCTCTGCTTTCGATTGCATTTGGCAAGGTGAAGACGGCTTAAACGGTGTGCCAGGTAAAGGTGCTGCGCTAAACGCCATTTCCAATCACTGGTTCAAGCTGTTCAAACAAAAAGGTTTGGCTGACAGCCATATTCTGGATATTCCGCATCCATTTGTTTGGATCGTGCAAAAAGCACGTCCGGTGATGGTTGAAGCGATTGCCCGTCAGTACATCACTGGCTCCATGTGGCGTGCATACAGCAAAGGTGAACGTGAATTCTGCGGCATTACCCTGCCAGAAGGGCTGCAGAAAGAACAGAGACTGCCAGAAACACTGATCACTCCGTCCACCAAAGGCATTCTGCGTGGTTTGGAAGGTGTACCAGAAGCGGATGACGTTAACGTTTCCCGCGCCGATCTGGCTCGTCATTACAAAGCATTCAACTTCCTCAGCACTGATGATCTAGATCTTTATGAAAAACTGCTGAAAGAAGGTTTTGCCGTTATCAGTGATGCTTTAGCTGAATTGGATCAGATTTTTGTCGATACCAAATTTGAATTTGGTTACGTCAAAGATGCCGCCGGCAACGACAAGATGATCTACATGGACGAAGTTGGCACACCAGATAGCTCTCGTATTTGGGATGGCGCCGCTTACCGTGAAGGCAAAATCATTGAGCAATCCAAAGAAGGTTTCCGTCAGTGGTTGCTGAACCACTTCCCTGATCCGGACATTCTGCTCAATAAAGACCGTATGCCTGAACGAGCTGCACTCGCGCGCGACAACAAATTGCCGGAAGCCGTTATGATGGATATTTCCCGCACTTATGTTGGTATTGCGGAAAAGATCATCGGCCAGAAACTGCCTCTGAGCGAAACTCCGAAACAGGAAATCATGTTGCGCTTTACCACGAAATAGAGCGTCGAAACATAGCAAACGAAATAGACATAACATCGAGTGGATCAGGTAGGTACGATTTGCTTGAATATTGGGTCCAAGTAAGCGGAAGAATGCTGTCAGCAGCAGGGGTAGAAGGCGTAGAGGATTCTGAAACATGCTGGGGGAACGTTTGGACTTGTAACGGAAAGACGCTACTAGCTCGCGTCATGCCAATGAAACGCCAAAAAATACCATATCACTTCTTTATCTATTCAAAGCAGCCGCACCAGTTTTACGGAGTTG
>CAIZDF010000034.1 GCA_903931645.1 uncultured Tolumonas sp. | reverse complement strand
GGTCGTACTCGACTGGTTCAATGGCCGTCGCACCCCGAATGCCAACCAACGCCTGAAAGGCACCATCACTGGCCTTAATCTCGGTAGCGATGCCCCTGATTTATTCGGCGCACTGATCGCTTCTACTGCCTTTGGCGCACGCAGCATCATGGAGTGCATGACCAGCCAAGACGTGCCAGTGGAACAAGTGATGGCATTGGGCGGCATTGCGCGTAAATCCCCCGTCGTGATGCAGGTTTGTGCCGATGTGATGAACCGCCCGATCCAAGTGGTGGCGTCAGATCAATGCTGTGCATTAGGTGCCGCAATTTTTGCTGCGGTTGCTGCGGATATTTACCCATCGATCAGTGCAGCCCAAGACAACATGGCCAGCCCAGTGGAACGCACACACCAACCACAAGCCGACAAAGTCGCTGAATACGAAACCCTCTATCAACGTTACCTGAAATGGGGCGAAGCCGCTGAGCCACTTTATAACGAGGGGAAATCAGCATGAGTCTGCAACAACTCAAACAGCAAGTGCTGGAAGCCAATCTCGATCTGCCACGTTACGACCTGGTGACCTTCACCTGGGGTAATGTCAGCGCTATTGATCGCGAACGCGGTTTAGTGGTGATCAAACCGAGCGGCGTCAGCTACGAAACCATGAAAGTCGATGACATGGTGGTATTAGATCTGGATGGAAACCGTGTCGAGGGAACGCTGCGACCTTCTTCCGATACCCCGACCCATCTGGTGATGTATCGCCGCTACCCTGAACTCGGTGGTGTAGTGCATACCCACTCCACCCATGCCACCGCTTGGGCGCAATCACGCCGCGCGATCCCGATCCAGGGCACCACGCAGGCCGATTATTTCCACGGCGATGTGCCTTGCACCCGCTTGTTATCTGAATCAGAAGTGCACGAAGACTATGAAGGTCTGACCGGTCACCTGATTGTAGAAACGCTACGCGATACGCCACCGCTGACGATGCCCGGCATTTTGGTCGCCAATCATGGTCCGTTTAGCTGGGGTAAAGATGCCCATGATGCGGTGCACAACGCTGTCGTGCTGGAAGAAGTCGCGCGCATGGCGTGGATCACTCATCAGTTAAACCCGCAAGCGGCAGCGCTGCCCGATTACATGCTGGAAAAACACTACCAGCGCAAACACGGTAAAAATGCTTATTACGGTCAATCAACCGCCAAATAATAGACGAGGAATGAATCATGGAATTTTTAAAACAGTTAGAAGTTTGGTTTGTCGTCGGTAGCCAACATTTGTATGGCCCAGAAACTCTGAAACAAGTGGCTGATCATGCCCAAATCATTACCAATCAACTGAACGAAAAAGCCGGTCTGCCGCTGAAAATTGTGCTGAAACCAACCGGCACCACGCTGGATGAAATCTCTGCCATCGCCCGCGATGCCAATCACACGCAACAGTGCGTGGGTGTGATGGTGTGGATGCACACCTTCTCGCCAGCCAAAATGTGGATCCCAGCGCTGACGCAACTGAACAAACCACTGCTGCAATTCCATACTCAGTTTAACAAAGATCTGCCATGGGGCGAGATCGACATGGATTTCATGAACCTGAACCAAACCGCTCACGGTGGTCGCGAATTCGGTTTCATGGGTGCCCGCCTGCGTCTGCCTCGCACCGTTGTGGTTGGCTATTGGGAAGATAAAGCCGCACACGAAAAAATTGCCCGTTGGATGCGTATTTCCGCCGCTGTCTATGACAGCAAACAGATGAAAGTCGCCCGTTTCGGCGACAACATGCGTAATGTCGCTGTGACTGAAGGCGACAAAGTTGAAGCGCAAATTCAATTCGGTTATCAGGTGAATTACCACCCAGTCGGTGATCTGGTCAAAGTGATCAATGACGTCTCTGCGGGTGATATCAATGCATTGTTAGATGAGTATGAAACCATTTATACCCTGACTGATGCTGTGAAAGTCGGTGGCACTTATCGCGAATCACTGTATGAAGCCGCACGCCAAGAACTGGGCATGAAGAAATTCCTGCAACAAGGTAATTTCGGCGCGTTCACTACCACCTTTGAAGATCTGTATGGCATTCACCAGTTACCTGGCTTGGCTTGCCAACGTCTGATGCAACAAGGTTACGGCTTCGGTGGTGAAGGCGACTGGAAAACCGCCGCGCT
>CAIZDF010000033.1 GCA_903931645.1 uncultured Tolumonas sp. | reverse complement strand
CGTAGTATTGGTATGTTGATAATGGAAGCCATACCAGTTACTCCACTAATGCGTGAAGCCAACAGGAAACTTCAAAAAGCGTATGGGGTATTAGGGGCTATGTTATTGCCTGGAAGTTTTACCATTGGTAAGCCTGGTGGTGATATTCATTATGCTGGAACATTACCAATGCGAGAAAAGCCAGTATTGGGTGAAACTTCATCTTTGGGTGAGGTTAAGGGACTGGAAGGTGTTTACATTGTCGATGGTGCATGTTTATCTGCACTTCCTGCAAAGTCACATACATTAACGATTATGGCAAATGCTGACCGGATAGGTAGAATTTTGGCAAAAGAGAAGCTTTGATGCAAAATTTAATTAAAGGTATTTATGATTGAACAATTAAAACAGCCATTATTGTCTGTGGTTATACCTTGCTACAACGAAGAAGAGGTCATTGGCGAAACAATGAAGCGACTCAAAGCTTTTTGTTCAGAAATCGTCAATCTTGATGTTGAACTTATTTTTGTTGATGATGGCAGTCGGGATAAAACTCGTGAGCTTCTTAAAAATTATGCCGCAGAAGATGCGCGTATTAAATTAATTGGTTTTGCACGTAACTTTGGTCATCAAATTGCTGTAACAGCAGGTATTGATGCGGCTTGTGGTGATGCCGTGGTATTAATAGATGCGGATCTTCAAGATCCACCAGAAGTCATACACGAAATGATTGTAAAGTGGCGTGAAGGTTATGATGTGGTCTATGGTACACGTACTGAACGGCAGGGTGAGTCTATATTTAAAATTGCGACAGCACGTAGTTTTTATCGCTTGTTGAATCGACTGTCTGATGTTCCTATACCGCTCGATACGGGTGATTTTAGATTAATGAGTCGACCAGTCGTAGATACCCTCAGAGCTATGCCTGAGCGTGACAGATTTGTGCGAGGCTTAGTAAGTTGGGTAGGTTTTAAACAGATTGCACTCCCATACAAGCGCTCTGTTCGGTTTGCGGGTGAGAGCAAATATCCTTTAAGGAAAATGCTTAGCTTTGCTATCGATGGGATATTGTCGTTTTCGACAAAACCATTGCAAATGTCAATTACTTTAGGAATGCTCTGTGCATGTTTAGCAATGTCGGGGATTCTCTATGTTTTATGGTTGCGATTGTTCACACATATCTGGGTTGAAGGTTGGACAGCATTAATGATTGCCGTGCTTTTTTTAGGTGGTATACAGCTTATAAGTGTTGGTATTCTTGGTGAATATATCGGCCGAATATACAATGAAATTAAAAATCGGCCGCTTTATGTTGTGCAAGAATACTTAGGCTTTAATCAGACTGGGCCGGAAATGTCCCGTAGCCCTGTTATAAACAAATCATGACACTTAAAAAGATATTTCGTCTTTCCTTAAGTATAGTTCTTGCAATACTTTTTCTTTGGCTAATTGCTCGTCAAATTAATCCAGATGAGCTTAAAAACGCCTTTGTTGGTGCGAACATCTATTGGATTATAATTGCGCTCACTGCCTTCTTTCTCGGCTATGTCTGTAGAATTAATCGTTGGTGCCTGATGTTACAGTGTGACAATCCTACTTTAAAATGGAAACACTGCTCTGGCCCCTTGCTTGCTAGTTTTGCCGCCAACAATGTTCTTCCTTTTAGGGCGGGAGATGTACTGCGTGCCTTCGCGTTTAATCGGCGATTGGGTGTTAGTTCAGGCATTGTCGTAGCGACATTGTTTGTGGAACGTTTGCTCGATCTATTGATGGTACTCTTACTGTTTGGAATAGCGTTGGCTGTATTTGGTCTTGATGTCAGCAATTTTGCCGGCGTGGGTAGTGCTGCGTTGGTAGTTATTGCAATAGGGATACTGCTGCTTTTGCTATTCCCACAATTATTTACCCCCCTTGCCATCACTTCTGGAAAATTAGTGGCTCGCTTAGCTCCAAAACTGGGCCAAAGACTTTTACAGGAAATCAATAAAAGCCTAGAAATGTTAGTGCATCTGTCAAAGGGTGGCACTATGATCAGACTTGTAATGTGGTCTATCGCAGCATGGCTGGCAGAAGGCTGTGTATTCTGGTTTGCAGCAATAGCGCTATCATCCATAACAGTCCCTGCCGGTGGCTGGCTAGCATTGCCCGTTGGAACTTTAGCAACCTTAATCCCGAGTACCCCCGGTTACGTTGGTACATTTGATTACTTTACAATTCGGGCAATGACGGCATTGGGAAATAATCTTATTGTTGCAACAGCTTATGCCCTACTCGTACACGTTTTGCTCTGGTTTCCGCCCACGCTCATTGGCGGTGTTTACCTATTATTACATCCAACTAAAAAACAAAATAAACCGAAGGCTCTTTAAATATGAATTTAACGCATAAAACCCAAGTAACGATAGTGGGTGGTGGTTTCACCGGACTTACTGCTGCCTATGAGCTTGCTAAAAGCGGCATATCTGTGACAGTTCTTGAAGCAGAAAATGAAATTGCAGGGCTTGCTGCTGCTTTTAATGTTGGCGGTGAAAAACTCGATCGCTTTTATCATCATTGGTTTACCAATGATAGGGAAGTGATGCAATTAATTGATGAGCTCGGTTTAAATGAACGGGTCGAGATAAACCCAACCAACACAGGCGTCTATTACGCCAATAATTTTTTTAAGTTATCGACGCCTTGGGATTTACTGAACTTTACACCCTTATCTTTTACCGATCGGGTTCGTTTGGGTTTACTCGCATTGCGTGCACGACAGGTTAAAGACTGGATGGTGCTTGAAGATAAAACCGCCCATGAATGGTTGAGAGAGCTTGGCGGCGACAATGTGTATCGTATTGTCTGGGAGCCTTTGCTTAAAGGAAAATTCGGCCCTTATGCTGAACAGGTTTCAGCAGTATGGTTTTGGAACAAGCTGAAATTGAGGGGGGGCAGTCGTGGCAAAGGCGGAGAAGAACGCTTGGCTTATTTTAAAGGCGGCTTCGTTGGTTTGGCCGATGCGTTAGCACAGAGAATTATCGATTTGGGCGGACGGATCGAAACCAATGCACCGATTTCAGCTATAACGCCTGTTGATGGGGGGTGGCAAACAGCTTCTTCAAACGGCATCATTACTTCAGATCGCGTGATCGTTACCACAGCCTTGCCTTTAATTGCAAGTATGGTGCGTAACTGGGCTAATGATAGTTATATAAAAAGTCTCGAAAGAATTCAATACATTGGCAATGTGTGTTTGGTACTCGAACTTGATCGACCTTTATCCAAAACCTACTGGCTTAACGTAAATGACCCTAACTTTCCATTTGTCGGGGTTATTGAGCACACTAATTTTGAACGGGCTGAAACCTATGGCGGCAATCATATCGTCTATCTCTCAAAATATTTACCTCATACGGACTTAATGTATTCCATGAGTGCCGATGAGTTACTGGATTACTCGCTACCTTATTTACAAAAGATGTTTCCAAAAATGGAGAGCAACTGGATTCGCCGCCATCATCTATGGCGAGCACGTTGGTCACAACCGGTGGTTGAGAAACATTACAGTCGTCTTATTCCTGTAGAAGATGGCCCTAAGGATGGGTTTCATATCTGCTCAATGGCGCAGATATATCCCGAAGATCGTGGGACTAATTATGCTATTCGTAGCGGTAAACTTATGGGGATAAAGATTTGCAATTTAATAAGAATCAGCTTGGCTTAAAAATGAAATTACATTCACTTGTAACCAAAATAGTCGTCATATCAGCTTTTATATGCGTGATTTGTTTATGGCTTATTTATTCTATCGGAATGGATGCCATTCAATTAAATCGTATGGGTGATTCAGCGATATTTGAACAAGTCGTTGAAAATATTTGGCATGGTAAGGGAGCTGTTTCAAATGTATTTGCAGCAACTCAGAATTTTATTGATCGCGGTTATGTTTTTAAACCATTAAGGATTCTGGATGAAATTAAACTTGAAGCTGCTTCTGCACATGAGAGGGACATGCTATCTTTTCATGCGTACTATATTTTATATGCTATTGCCCCGTTATTAAAGTTTGTATCAAGTTCACTTGCATTAAGTTTGATACAGACTTTTTGCTACTTTGGGATGCTAATTGCCGCATCAATTTTTATCTTTCAAGAAACACGTAGTAAACTTGCATCGTTTTTATTTTTACCCATTATCTTTTTTAGCCCAAACTGGTATGGAGGAATCCAGGGTTGGTTTTATCCAGATAGGGTGTTCTTATTAGCCGGTTTTTTATTATGCTATTTAAGTTATCGAAACAGACAATGGTGGTTAATAGCACTTTTCGCTGTGTTTGTTGCCTTAATCAATGAGCGGGCTGCTCTGATTGGTGGGATTGTTTTATTGTATCTGCCATTCGTTTCTTTCAAAAAAGACGAAATCAAACAGCATTGGATAAATATATTGATTGGTTT
>CAIZDF010000032.1 GCA_903931645.1 uncultured Tolumonas sp. | reverse complement strand
TCCGATGATGAGTTCGCGCAACGCCGTGACGACTGGCAAGCCCCCAAACAACCCTATTCCCGTGGCTATACCGCCCTTTACCAGCAGCATGTTGGTCAGGCCGACACGGGCTGCGACTTCGATTTTCTGGCGGGGAATGCGATCACCCCAGAGCCGGTCATTTATTAATAAGGATAAACAATGCCTGCAAATAATCTGTTCAAACAATGGCTCGCGGAGCCAACACCTCGTTGGGGTAGCTGGCTGATGTCGGCGGCACCAAGCACTGCTGAGTCGCTGGGTTATGCCGGCTTTGATTTTCTGGTGGTCGATATGGAACATGTGCCGGTCGAAACGCCAGAGGTGATTCATATCCTTCGCGCTCTGGCAGCAACGCCAGCGCAGCCAGTAGTGCGATTAGTCTGGAATGATCCGGTTATTGTGAAAAAAGCACTGGATATTGGCGCCCAGACACTGATGTTCCCGTTTGTCGAGAGTGCACAAGAAGCCGAGCTGGCGGTACGTGCGACCCGTTATCCACCAGCAGGAACGCGGGGTGTTGCCGCAGTGCACCGAGCTAGCCACTACGGTAATGACTCGACCTATTTGGCCAGCGCCAATGATCATATCGCCACAATCATTCAAATCGAGTCACTCGCTGGCATCGCTAATTTGGAAGAAATTGCCGCTGTTGACGGCGTAGATGCATTGTTTATCGGCCCCGGCGATCTAGCAGCCAGCTTGGGTTACATCGGCCAAATCGTATCGCCAGTTGTGCAAGATGCATTGAAAGCGTTGGTTGTGCGCAGCCATAACGCCGGAAAACCATGTGGTTGCGTTGCGCCGACCCCACAGATGGCGTTGCAATTCAAAGAGTATGGGTTCAATTTTGTCGCAATCAGCTCTGATCTGGGTTTTATGCTGCGCCAAGCGAAAGAGTCACTTGACGTTGTGCGAGCACCATCAATAAACGCTCACGGAGAATGATATGGCGAGTGTAACGTTACAACGCATTAATAAACGTTATTCTGCGCTGACGCCGGTGCTGAATAATATCAATCTGACCATCAATGAAGGTGAACTGGTGGTGTTAGTCGGGCCATCCGGTTGTGGTAAAAGCACCTTACTGCGTTTAATTGCAGGGCTGGAATCGATCACCAGTGGTAATATTCTCATCGATCAACAACCGGTCTCTGACCTACCGCCACGCGAACGAAATATCGCAGTGGTGTTTCAAGATTACGCGCTCTACCCGCATAAAAGTGTGTTTGAAAATATGGCCTTTGGCTTACGTATGGCGAAAAAGCCACAAGCGTATATTGATGAACGGGTGAATGAAGTCGCTAAAATCCTACAAATTGAACATTTACTGGCCCGTAAACCGAAAGATCTCTCCGGCGGTCAACGCCAGCGTGTCGCTATGGGCCGCGCGATGGTGCGTGAACCGCGCGTCTTCCTGTTTGATGAGCCGTTATCAAATCTCGATGCCAAACTGCGGAATGAAATGCGGAGTGAAATTAAGCGATTACATCAACGCTTTCATAACACCATCATCTATGTGACCCATGAACAGGTGGAAGCAATGACACTGGCAGATCGTATCGCGGTAATGCGCAATGGCCACATCGAACAAGTTGGCACGCCGGATGAAATCTATTCACACCCAGCCAGTCAGTTTGTTGCCAGCTTTATCGGCACACCCGGCATGAACTTTCTGCCCGTCGTACTGCAATATCAAAATGGCTATCCACATTTAAAATTAGGCCAAAACTGGATACCGATCCCCTTATCGCGTGGCATTCCCCCTGATAATCTGGAGCAACGTGCACTGAATCTCGGCATTCGCCCAGAGCACATTCGTCTGGATAGCGCGCCGCAAACCTCAGATGATCACTTAACCGAAGCCACAGTCGTGCTGATCGAACCACTGGGTGCTGAATTGCAGTTAACACTGGCGCTAGACGGTGTCGAAGTGATCACCAAAATATCCGCACAGGAAACTGCACCCACCGTGGGTGATGTGGTGCCGGTTATTATTCGCCTGCGATATTTGCACCTGTTCGACCCACAAAGCGGTCAATCACTGAGTTCACCTCCCTCCGCACCACAGTTAGTGGCGGATGATGAAATAGTGATGATTTAATCTTCAAGTTGCGAAATAGCAGATCATCTGAAATGGAAAAGGGGCGAAAAATTCGCCCCTTTATATTATGTTGATTTCATCTAACGACGTTTTTATTCCGAGTTAACTGACCTCCGGCTAAGCCGGAGGCTTATTTGATGACGCCCTCTAAGGGCTCAAGTAAGCACCCAAGGTGCTATATTCCCATTTTCAATTGATCTCGGTGTTCATCCTCTTTTTCTTGATGTCTTATATAGTTGAG
>CAIZDF010000031.1 GCA_903931645.1 uncultured Tolumonas sp. | reverse complement strand
GGTCTCGACAAGATCTTCACCGCCGCTGGGGCAGAGTGGCGTGAGCCAGGATGTTCGATGTGCCTTGGTATGAACCCCGACACGCTTTCTCCCGGAGAGCGCAGTGCCTCAACATCAAACCGAAACTTCGAGGGTCGCCAGGGCCGTGGTGGTCGCACCCACTTGGTTAGCCCTGCCATGGCAGCCGCTGCCGCGATTGCCGGTCATTTCGTTGATGTTCGTGAACTGTAAGGAAAACCGCCATGCAAGAGTTTAAACAACATACCGGTCTGGCTGTACCTCTCGACAGTGCCAACGTTGATACTGACCAAATCATTCCGAAACAGTTTTTACAACGCGTTTCCAAACTGGGTTTTGGCCAGAATCTGTTTCATGACTGGCGTTTTCTGGACGATGCTGGCACTCAGCCAAACCCAGAATTCGTACTGAACTTTCCACGCTACCAGGGTGCTTCTATCCTGTTGGCGCGTGAAAACTTCGGTAACGGCTCCAGCCGTGAACACGCGCCTTGGGCGCTGGCAGATTACGGTCTGAAAGCCGTGATCGCGCCAAGTTTTGCCGACATTTTCTACGGCAACTCGCTGAACAACGGCCTGCTGGTAGTACGTCTGCAAGACGACGAAGTGGATGCGCTGTTTAAGTTAGTGGAAGCCAACGAAGGCCAAACCATTACCGTCGATCTGGAAGCGAAAGAAGTGCGCGCCGCGGATTACTGCTTCCAATTTGAAATCGATGATTTCCGCCGTTACTGCATTATGAACGGTCTGGATAACATTGGTCTGACACTGCAGCACGCGGATGCGATTGATGCGTATGAAGCGAAACAACCGGCTTGGTTGTAATTGCTAACCGCATAAGTCATACCCCAAAGGGAAGCCATTGCGCTTCCCTTTTGTTTTTCAAGGAATAACACCTCATTACATACCGATACACGACATACGATTGATTTCCTTGTCCACTCTGGCAACATGACCGCAATATGCTGTCATAACGGGAGTTAAATCATGACACCTACCCCACCGGTCAAACACCTGTGGCGCAACTTCTGGATGCTGTTAAAGCCATTCTGGGCATCGAAAGAAGGCAAGACAAAAGGTCTCATTCTGCTGATTGTGGTGCTGGCACTGAGTGCTGGTTCCGTCTATCTGCAAAAAGTGCTGAACAGCTGGCATAACCAGTTCTATAACTCGATCCAGGGTTATGACTTTCCCGAATTTAAAAGTTTATTGCTGACCTTCAGTTGGCTGGCTGCAATCTGGGTCTTGGTCGGAGTGCATCGCACTTACTTCAATCAGATGCTGCAGATCGTCTGGCGTCGCTGGCTGACACAAAACCGGATCGCGCACTGGCTGACCAACAATAACTTCTACCGTCTGCAACTAACCGACCGGCAAACCGATAACCCTGACCAACGTATCGCCGAAGATATTAATGAGTTTGTCGGTTCAACGCTGTCGCTATCGATTGGCTTTTTGTCACAAATTGCCACCCTGTTCACCTTCCTCGGTGTTTTGTGGACGTTATCCAAACCTTCCACGTTGACACTGGGTAACACCACCTTCCAACTGGCACAGGGTTATATGGTATGGGCCGCGCTGGCATATGCCGTATTTGGTACTGTCATTACATTCTGGATTGGTCGCCCGCTAGTCAAGCTCAACTTCAACCAGCAGCGTTACGAAGCCGACTTCCGTTTTTCACTGGTACGGATGCGCGAAAATGCCGAGTCTATCGCGCTGTATCAAGGTGCCACGGAAGAAGGTGGTTATCTGCGCCAACGCTTCCTGCAAGTGGTTGATAACTTCTATTCCTTGATGAAACGCCAGAAAATCCTCGGTTTCTTTACGCTGGGTTTTAACCAGACGGCGGTGATTTTCCCGGTCATTCTGGCGGCACCACTCTATTTCGCTAAACAAATCACCTTGGGGGATCTGATGCAGACCCTCTCTGCGTTCGGCATTGTGCAGGGTTCGATGTCGTTGCTGGTCGACAGCTATACCGACTTAGCACGTTGGAAATCGGTGGTCGACCGTTTGGCGACCTTTGAACAAGGCTTACAACAGGCAGAAAACTTGCCTCGTCTGCAACCAGAGAAAACCGGTAACGCACTGCAGTTACAGCAAGTTGGTATCTCGCAACCGGACGGTGCCAGCTTAATGGAAAATGCCAATTGGCAGCTGACCGCTGGCGACTCCTTGCTGATCCAAGGCCCGTCAGGGTGTGGCAAATCAACCCTGCTGCGCACACTGGCCGGTTTATGGCCTTTCGCTACGGGCAAAGTAAATTACCCGGCAGATAGCCAATCACTGTTTTTGTCACAAAAACCCTATCTGCCGTTAGGCAGTCTGCGACAGGCTATGAGTTACCCGCTGACGGAAGTCAGCAGTGCTGATGCCATGAAAGCGCTGCAAGCTGTCGGGCTGGAAAAAGTCGCCGCTAAACTGGATGACGTAGAACTGTGGGGGCAGATTTTGAGTCTCGGTGAACAGCAACGTGTCGCATTTGCCCGTATTCTGCTGGTGAAACCGGATGTGCTATTTTTAGATGAAGCCACTTCGGCGCTGGATGAACAAAGCGAAGCATTGCTTTATCGCTTGCTGCGTCAGGAATTGCCACAGACCATTATGGTCAGTGTTGGCCATCGCAGCACACTGCATCCATTCCACGAGAAAAAGCTGTTATGGCAGGAAAATGGACAATGGCAATTCGCCTGATCCCCATGCTTAGTCTGACACTGGCGGTGCTATGCGGCACAGCCAGTGCACGACAACTCGCCTTTTCCCGCGAAACCTTACAACTGCATTACGTCTGGCAATATGAAACGGCCGCGACGCAGGCCTTTACACTGACACTACCGGAAGAAACTGCCTTGCCACCTTGGAGTGCATGGCGGCCAGCTCAGGCCGATGCATTTGTATTTCAGCAGTTAACTGACCTCCGGCTAAGCCGGAGGCTTATTTGATGACGCCCTCTAAGGGCTCAAGTAAGCACCCAAGGTGCTATATTCCCATTTTCAATTGATCTCGGTGTTCATCCTCTTTTTCTTGATGTCTTATATAGTTGAG
>CAIZDF010000030.1 GCA_903931645.1 uncultured Tolumonas sp. | reverse complement strand
CAGCAAAGAAACACCGCCCATTACTGGTACAGGAATACTGCCGATTACCGCAGTGAATTTGCCCATAAATGCCATCGCAATCGAGATCACAGCAGCGCCGCCGATAACCCAAACGCTATAGACACGGGTGATCGCCATTACGCCGATGTTCTCACCGTAAGTGGTGGTTGGTACAGAACCAAAGAAACCAGACAGGGTCGTTGATACACCATCACCCATCAGCGAACGATGCATACCAGGGTCTTTTCTCAGGTCTTTACCGATAATTTTTTCAGTCACAATAAAGTGACCAATATGTTCAGCAATAACCACAAAAGCGGCTGGAATAACAGTAATAACCGCGCCCCAGTTCAACTCTGGTTTATAGAAGGTAGGAACTGAAAAAACAGCAGCGGAACCAACAGCATCAAATTTAACCATTCCCATCGACAGTGCCAGTAAATAACCTGCCACGATCGCAATCAGAATTGGAATAACGCCTAGGAAACCACGGAATAAAACAGAACCAAAAACCACGACACCAAAAGTAAACAAAGAGACGGTAACGGTATTGGCATCCAAAGTTTTTGCAGTTAAACCAGCCATATCGGCGGCAACAGGAGCCAGTTCCAAACCAATGATCGCAACAATCGCACCCATGGCGGCTGGTGGGAAAACCACTTCAATCCAGCGGTGACCAAATGCTTTAATGATCAAGGCGACAGTAATGAAGATCAGGCCGGAAGCGATGAAACCACCTAATGCAGCGTTATAGCTAGCGCTACTCATCACGGCAAAAACAGGTGATAAGAACGCGAAGCTGGAACCTAAATAAGCAGGAACTTTACCCTGACATAACGCCAGATAAATCAGAGTACCAATACCGTTAAATAACAGCACAGTGCCCGGATCGATTTTGAACAACATCGGAACCAACACAGATGCGCCAAACATGGCGAATAAATGCTGCAGACTTAACGGGATCGCTTGTAGTAGCGGCGGACGTTCATCAACCTGAATAATCTGTGTGCGCACAGACGCCTCCTTTCATTGAGAGATGCAATAATTAAATCCAAAAAATCGGAGTATTATCGCAAAAACGGGCTTTCATTTATATGGGATTCAGCAGAAATAGCTGAGCTAATAATAGTTACTAAAGATTGGAGGAATATGGCCGATAGAGGGATAAGGCAGAGGAGGTGGCACAGTGAAATACTGGATTGGAATTTTGGGATCTTTGTTTATCCCAATCAGTCAGGCGGGTGTGCTGGAATATGGTGCATCACTCGATCAGTCTGTCTGGAAAATGACAACAGACACGCCTCTGGAATGTAGGCTGGAACATATCATCCCCGGTTGGGGAAAAGGGGCTTTTGTCAGCCATGCCGGTAAAAATACCAATATGGACTTTGAGTTAAAGCCGCTGCGGCCTCAAGCTCGAATTCAAACAGTGACTGTTCGCTCAATGCCGCCGTCTTGGCACCCCGGTGTGGCGGAAAGCGGTATATCCAAAGTGAAGTTTTATAAACAATTTGATGGGTTAGTGAATGGGCAAGCTGCATGGACCATGCTGGATGAACTGGAAGGCGGATATACACCTTCGTTTCTATTCAGAGATTGGTACCACCAAAATCAGCCAATCACCGTATCTGTTTCTGCAGTCGGATTTCGCAGCACCTATCAGAATTTTCTGGGTTGCATGCAATCGTTACTGCCTTATACCTTTGAAGATATTGCATTCACTATTCTCAATTATGAGAAAAACAGTGATGAATTAACACCGTATTCTAAACGCCGCTTGGCCATGATCAGTGATTATCTGAAGGCCGATCCGCAAATTGATCTGGCGTTAGTCGATGCCTATACCGACAGTACGGGGCCTAAATGGCCTAATCAGCAGTTGTCAGAAAAGCGAGCTAACAGTGTAAAGAAATTTTTCACCGGACTTGGCGTGGATGCTAAAAGAGTGAAAATAGAAGGTCATGGCGAAAAACAACATGTTGCCACAAATGAAACAGAACGTGGTCGAGAAGTTAACCGACGTGTTGTGATCTCCATGCAACGTTGGACACCACCAGAATTTAATATGGAAAAAACGGCCTCACGATGAGGCTGTTTTTATATGATTCAGTTACCTAAACCCTTACCGGCATCTTTTTTACTGATGAGTTCAATTTTGTAACCATCGGGATCTTCAACAAAGGCAATCACAGTTGTGCCACCTTTTACCGGGCCTGGTTCGCGTGTAATTTTTGCACCTGCTGCACGTAGTGCTTCACAGGTGGCGTAAATATCTTCCGCTTCCAAAGCCAGGTGACCAAACGCGGTGCCTAACTCATAGCTCTCGACACCCCAGTTATAAGTTAGCTCAATTACGGCTTGCTCGCTTTCTTCACCGTAACCGACGAAAGCTAAAGAATATTTATATTCTGTGT
>CAIZDF010000029.1 GCA_903931645.1 uncultured Tolumonas sp. | reverse complement strand
TGGTTTCAGGAACGTATTGTCGGCGGTTTGACTGCTGGCGGTGTGAAAGGATGACAAGGTTTAAAGGAAGACGAGGTTTAAAAAGATGATTCAAGCAAATCAATTAGCGCTCACGGCTACCTCGTTAACCCGAGGTCTGAACCGCGTCAACAACTTGGAATGGCAGGGTGTTAATGCGGAACATCAGGCGATTTGGCGAGTAGATGCCGATCGATTACTGGTGATCACGGCACACACAGGTGGTATCGATGCTTCAGGTCAGCCTCGTTCACTATTTCGCTTCCAACTCGGGGAAACCCAAGGTGCTGATTACAATCTATTGCCTGATTTGTCAGCCCCGATTGCGCCGACATCGCTGGTTTATAACGATAAATGGTTGCTGCAAAGTGGTAAGGCAGAGTTAGAAATCAAGGCACAGCCATTGCGGTTTACCTTGCGTTATCAGGGTAAAACGATTTTGACTTCAACGCTCGACGAGCATTTTCGTGGCTGGTCGCGTTTGCCATCATTTGCGGTAAGCGAAAACCGGCAATTATTTACATTGGAATTGGCTGCTGATGAACCCGTGTATGGGCTAGGGGAAAAATTTAGCGCGCTGAACCGACGCGGTCAGCTGATTGTTGGGCGTAATGAAGATGCGCTGGGCGTTAATGCTGAACGATCATACAAAAATATTCCTTTTGCCTGGAGTCCGACAGGTTGGGGTATTCTGGTACATACACCTGCAACTGTGACGCACGGTGTGGGGTTTGCACCGTGGAGCCACCGCTCTTACGTCGTTGATATCGCTGATGACAGCTTAGATCTGTTCCTTTTCGCCGCTGAAAAGCCCGCTGAATTGTTGGCCGATTATCAGGCTATTACTGGCAAAGCTGAACCGGTGCCGCTGTGGAGTTTAGGTACGTGGATCAGTCGTGCTTATTACCGCACACCAGAGGAGGCGCTAGATGTTGCTAAACAATGGCGAGCGAAAAAGCTTCCGGGCGAAGTGCTCACGCTCGATGGCCGTGCCTGCTGGGAAGTAGCAACCCGTTTTTCCTTTATTTGGGATGAAACCCGTTATCCCGATCCGGTTTCATCACTGAGTAAATTGAAAAATCAGGGGTTCAAAATTTGTGTGTGGGAATATCCACTCGTCGCTGTTGATGGCCCTCTCTTCGCTAATTTTGCAAGCCGAAACTGGTTGTTACGCAACCCACAGGGGGATGCATATCAATATCATTGGGTTGACCCGAAAGAGGCAGACGAATCACCGTTTGGCGATGTACTTACCCCATTACCTGTGTCTGGCATTGTTGATTTGACGCACCCCGATGCTTACGCATGGTGGCGAGATCAACATGAAGCGCTGTTCGCCGCAGGGGTTGATGTCATCAAAGCCGATTTTGGTGAGCAAGTACCTGACGATGCGATCGCATGGAACGGCGACACTGGCGCACGGTTACATAATGTTTATGCGCTGCTTTATCACCGCTGTGTTTATGAGGCGACGCAAAAATTCAAAGCGAGTGACACTTTGATCTGGGCACGCGATGGCTTTATTGGCAGTCAGCGTTATCCGATCCAATGGGGAGGCGACCCGCAAAGTGATTGGGGGGGGCTGGCAGCCAGCATCCGAGGTATGTTGGGATATGGCCTCTCAGGCGTGCCTTACTATTCCAGTGATATCGGTGGTTTTTACGGTGCGAATCAGCCAAGCCCTGACCTCTATCTTCGCTGGCTTGCCCACGGTGTTTTCTCTTCCCATTGCCGCTTGCATGGCATTGGTGCCCGCGAACCGTGGGTCTTCGGCGAGCCTTACCAGCAAATTGCCAAGCACTGGCTGAATTTGCGTTATCGCTTGTTGCCTTACCTGCAAGGCGTCATTGATAACGCCGTTAAAAATAGCCTGCCTGTCGCGCAAGCCATGCCACTGGCTTTTCCTGAAGACCCTGTTTCATGGGCCTATGAGCACCAATATTTGTTTGGCCCTGCTTTATTAGTACGCCCGATCATCACCGCCAGTGATCGCGTTTCAATTTGGTTGCCGAAAGGTTCCCGTTGGTTTGATTTCTGGAGCACAGATGTCTATGAAGGCGGGCAGTTAATTGAAATTAAGGCTGGATTAGATCGCATTCCTGTTTTCGGGCGGGAAGGGCATGTGTTAGCGCTGGGGCCGGAAGTAGAAACAACCGCACAAATTAACCCACAGCAGCCGATCAACGAGTTGTGGCTATTTGGGAAAACGACAGAACAGCCATTGGTGATGAATAACGTCATATCGCTTGAAGCTGCTGGCGTCATCAATGTTGATTCCGGCACAGTGCTGCGCCTGCGAAGCTGGGGTTCATCGTGGACACGCAAAGCGGATTTGCTTCGCTATGACGAATATATACCCAAAGTAATTGGAGTTGCAGCAAGGCGACAAGAGAACGAATCCCCATGAGCATAGATAGACTATGTGATTGGGGTGAGTGAACGCAGTCAACGACGCTGCAACTTCAAGTACGAAGGGTATAAGGAAAATTAAATGAGTAGTGATCTTCACACAGCGATATATCCGAGCCTGCGAAATAAAACCGTTTTAATCAGCGGTGGAGCAACAGGTATTGGTGCTGAATTAGTCCGTGCTTTTACACAGCAAGGAGCATGGGTTGGCTTTGTCGATATCGATGAGGCATCGGCCATGCAATTAATCGATGAACTCTCTTCAGCAGCCAATCCGCCAGTGTTTCGATTTGCCGATGTGCGAGATCTGAGTGGATTAAATAACGCGATCAGTGCGATTAGTGGGCGGTTAGGCTCAATCGATGTGCTGATTAATAACGCTGCCAATGATCAACGTGTTGCGTTTGATGACATCACGCCTGACAACTGGGATGACAGTCAGGCGGTAAATTTGCGTCACCACGTTTTTGCCAGTCAGCAGATATCACAGCAAATGAAACTGCGTGGGCAGGGGGTCATTATCAATTTTGGCTCGGTCAGTTGGCAGCGTGGTAATTCAGCCATTATCGGTTATGCCACCGCTAAGGCGGCAATTCATGGTTTTACACGTTGTCTGGCGCGTGAACTGGGGCCGTCAGGTATTCGGGTCAATTCCCTCATGCCGGGGGCGATTCTGACGGAAAAACAGGCGCGCTTGTGGCGTACGCCGGAAGAGACGGCGCGTTTTCATCAATTACAGGCATTACCGATCGATTTACTGGCAAAAGATGTTGCCAGCATGGCGCTGTTTCTCGCCGCCGATGATAGCCGTGGTGTTACTGGGCAAAATTTCATCGTTGATGCTGGCTTGATCTAACTAAGAGGATTTTCACGTGGCAAAAATTGTTATTACTGAATTTATGGACGAAGACGCAGTTGCTGAGTTACGTCGTTCGTTTGATGTCGTATATGACCCAGTGCTGGTTGATCGCCCCACAGATCTGCTTGCGCAAGCGATTAATGCGCAGGCATTGATCGTACGTAATCGCACGCAAGTCTCAGCAGAATTGTTGAGCCATTTACCAGCATTACGCGTGGTTGGCCGGCTTGGTGTTGGCTTAGACAACATTGATCTGAATGCCACACAAGCCCGAAACATCACCGTTATTCCTGCAACCGGCGCGAATGCTTTAGCTGTGGCGGAATATGTGATCACCTCAGCGCTGATCTTGCTACGAGGTGCTTTTTTATCTTCAGCTCAAGTTGCACAAGGGCTATGGCCTCGCACCGCACTATCATCAGGCTTAGAGATCAACAGTAAACAGCTCGGCCTGATCGGCTTTGGCTCGATTGGTCAGCTCACTGCAAAATTGGCGCAAGCGCTCGGCGTGTCGGTGGTGGCTTATGATCCAAATATTCCAGCAGATAACCCGCTTTGGGTTGAAAGCAATGTGCAGCCCGTCACTTTTGAGTCTCTGCTCGCTAATTCCGATATTATTAGCCTGCATGTTCCTTTGGTTGACGCGACATATCACCTGATCAGCGAAAAAGAGTTTTCCTTGATCAAATCAACGGCGGTACTGATTAACACTGCACGTGGTGGCATCGTTGATGAAAATGCACTGGCAGAAGCGCTGAAAACTGGCCAATTGACCGGTGCGGCATTAGATGTGTTTGAGCAAGAACCGTTACCGGCAAATAGTGCTTTGGCTGGAGTTCCTAACTTGTTATTGACTCCACATATTGCCGGTGTATCGCGAGAATCGAATCAGCGCGTAAGCCATCTCATCGCCACTAAAGTTGCGGAAGCGCTATTGTCAGAACAATCAGAACAGGGGCTTTAAGATGCCAAAGTTATCGATTTCTGAGCTAGAAAATCTGGCTAATCAGGCGCTGAGTCATGCAGGCGCGAGTCAACCTGCTGCCCTTATAACCGCGAAAGCGTTGGTAAAAGCCGAATTACAAGGTTTAGCCTCGCACGGGTTAAGTCGCGTTCCGCAATATGTGAGTCACCTAAAATCAGGCCGTGTTAATGGTTTAGCTGAACCCGTTTTATTGCGTGAAAAAGGTGGTGCATTGCTGATCGATGCACGGGAAGGTTTTGCGTTTCCAGCCTTGCAGTTAGCCACTGATCTCATCAAAGCACGTATTGATCAGCAAGCCATCGTGTTTGCAGGGGTCACTAACAGCCACCATTTTGGTGTGGCAGCTGATCATTTGGCGCCACTAGCAGAGGCTGGTTTAGTCGCTTTCGCGTTTGGGAATTCACCTGCCGCTATTCCGGCTTGGGGTGGTAAACGCGCCGCCTATGGCACAAACCCTATCGCTGCGGTTTTTCCGCGAAAAGATGCCTCTCCATTAGTGATTGATCTCAGTTTATCGGAAGTCGCCAGAGGCAAGTTGATGGTTGCCGCGCGCGATGGAAAATCGATCCCGCTGGGGTGGGCACTGGATAAAGACGGAAACCCAACCACAGACCCTAAAGCCGGGTTAGACGGCATGATGTGCCCCACTGGTGGTGTAAAAGGTGCTGTGCTGGCATTAGTCGTTGAACTAATTTGCTCTGCATTAACAGGTGCTGCACTTGGATTTGAAGCCGACTCTTTCTTTGTGGAAGAGGGTAACCACCCGCGTATTGGTCAGGCCATTCTGGCGATAGATCCGGGGGCGTTGGTTGGTTTTGATCACTATGCTGAACGAGTGGAAACGCTACTGAGCTTTATTCAACAAGATGAAGGTGTGCGCTTACCGGGCACGCAACGTGCGCAAAAAGCACAGACTAATGTGACGCAAGGGATCGAAATTAGTGACGCCCTGTTTCGGCAATTACAAACGCTTGGCGGAGCCATTACATCATGAAAACAAATACCATTAGTGAAAATCCTTGGTTCCGCGAGCAGGCCTATATTAATGGCCAATGGATAAATGGCTCGGCTAATCAGCACTTTGAAGTGGTCAATCCGGCCA
>CAIZDF010000028.1 GCA_903931645.1 uncultured Tolumonas sp. | reverse complement strand
GGCAATTGCTAAAACAAACTTATATTAAATCTGAACAGCATAAACATCAAGCTAAATAGGGTTGCTCTCATAAAGACTCATCTACAGAAATAATTAACAGACGAAAAGTTTCGTCTGTTAATTATTAGGCAAATGAATCTGTATTAATTAGTTTTTTATACTGCGTTAACTGTCGGTTTGAATAAGAAACCTGTAGATAAAACACCAGCCGCAACAACGGCGATACCTGCAATAACAGCGCCTTTACTGATAGTTGCTAAGTGGCCCAAGAAAATACCAGTTACTGCAAAATCTGCATCAGAGAACGTGGTATTTGCAAAACCTAACTTACCTAAAACTGGTAACAGCCACAGGGTTAAGAAAGTGATCACTACGCCATTTACAAAAGAACCGATAACTGCACCACGGCGACCACCTGTCGCATTAGCAAATACCGCAGCGGTTGCGCCAGTGAAAAAGTGAGGAACCACGCCAGGTAAAATCAATGTCATGTGCATTGATCCAAGCAATGCCATACTCAACAGGCCGCCTAAGAAGCTGCACAGAAAACCAATTAATACCGCATTTTGTGCATATGGGAACACCAATGGGCAATCAAGAGCGGGCTTAGCATTTGGAACTAATTTCTGAGAAATCCCAGTAAATGCAGGAACAATTTCAGCTAATACCAGACGAACGCCTTGTAAAATAATGAACACACCAGCGGCAAAACCAATCGCACTCATAATGGCATATACAATTGGATTTTGACCGTTACTGAGGTGAGTCATTACAAATTCATCACCAGCAGCAGCAACTAAAATTAGATAAATAATACCCATTGTCAGTGAAATAGAAATTGATGAGTCACGTAAGAAGATCAAGTTCTTAGGTAAATTCATCTCTTCAGTGCTTTTTGATCCTTTGCCTACCAGCTTGCCAACAAGACCTGCTGCAACATAGCCACATGTAGAGAAATGACCAAACGCAACATCATCACTGCCGGTGATTTTTCTCATGAACGGCTGTGCCATGGCAGGGAAAAGCACCATGATCAAGCCCAAAGTCACCGAGCCAAGGGCAACGAGAGTAACACCTTCAAAACCAGCAACACTGAGAATGATCGCCACCATACACGCCATAAACAGAGTATGGTGGCCAGTCAAAAATATAACTTTAAAACGGCTGAATCGTGCAAAGAAAATATTATCAACCATACCGAATGCCATGATCATCGATGTAGCCCCGCCAAAATCTTTCATGGCAGTTGCATAAATGGCTTCGTTGTTAGGAATAACACCACGCAAATTAAAGCCTTGCTCTAACAAAGCTCCAACGGGGGTGACGGCATTTACTAAAATTCCTGCACCGCCGCCAATTACAACGAAACCTAATATTGTTTTAATGGAGCCTTTAATAATATCTGAGCTTCCCTTTTTTTGGATTAAAAGACCAAACAAAGAGACAAAACCAATTAAAATGGCCGGTGTGCTTAGAATATCTGTAAGTAGTTTTAACATTTAATATATCCTCCATTATCGATTCAAAAAGTTTTGAATCGCATCCTTCATAGCTACTTTGTCAGTAATGTTTGGGATCGCAACTAAGTTTTTAAAACTAATACTGCTGGCTAAATCTTTTGTACAGATAAATAAATCAGCCATATCAGATGTTACTGAACCAACATCCGCATGTCCAACTTCTGCTGGAATACCTAAGTCCTTCATGATTTCTTTAACTTTAAGTTCGATCATAAATGAAGTGCCGAGACCAGAACTACAAACTGCCATGATTTTCATATAAACCTCAATAATTTTTAATTACTTCAATAATATCATCAATGTTTTCGGCATTAATGACTTTGGATACATCATCTTCATTGCAAAAAAATGTAGAGATAGCTTGTATCAACT
>CAIZDF010000027.1 GCA_903931645.1 uncultured Tolumonas sp. | reverse complement strand
CTGAATCGATCGCATTGGATGATTTCGCGACTAGTCAGAAAATTCTGCAGGCGTTGCAAAAAGATAATATCCGCATTGCACTGGATGATTTTGGTACCGGTTTTTCTTCGTTGGCCTATCTGAAAGATTTATCGGTCGATAAATTGAAGATTGATAAATCCTTTATTCAGCAAATTGACCTCGATCCACGTCAGTTATATCTGGTTCGTCATATTACTGAACTTGCGCATGATCTGGGTTTGACTGTGGTCGCTGAAGGGGTGGAAACCGCAGTGGAATTAGAGATTGTGGCAGGCATTGGCGCTGAAGAGATCCAAGGTTATCACTACTCCCGACCATTGGAGTTGCCACAACTGGTTAGTTATCTATCGAACCATTTCCATCCAGAAACACTTTCATAGGGTAATAACGGTGTAAACCTTGCATCGCCTCTCGATAGATAAAGTCTACCGGAGGATGACATGGATAAAGGGTTAGATCGTGCCCGTGGTTGTCTGGTTGGTTTAGCAGTAGGTGACGCAGTGGGTACCACACTGGAGTTTCGCCCCCGCGGCTCGTTTCAGCCGCTGACCGATATGGTTGGTGGCGGCCATTTTTGTCTGCAGAAGGGCTATTGGACTGACGATACGTCGATGGCACTTTGCCTTGCTCACAGCTTGTTAGAGTGTGAAGGTTTTAATGCAACAGATCAGATGCAACGTTATTGCGACTGGTATGACAACGGTTATCTCAGCAGCATCGGAAACTGTTTTGATATCGGCACCACGGTTTCCAGTGCCCTTCGTCGCTTTCAAAAAAATGGTAATCCCTTCTCCGGTATGAAAGCCACCTGGACATCAGGTAATGGCTCTATCATGCGACTGGCCCCCATTCCGATTGCTTATGTGCATGATGCAGAGCAAGCCATTCATTACGCGCGGCAAAGCTCCCGTACTACACATGGTGCCGCGCTTTGTCTCGATGCGTGTGGTTGGATGTCGGCCCAACTGCTCGATTTACTGCAGGGCGGCGATAAAGAGAGTTTGTTGCGTGTGTCTTATCCGGCACAAACTGAAGCGATTGCGACATTACAGCAATTCGATTTTTTGGATAAAAACTACCGTGATTTAAAAGGCACTGGTTATGTGCTGGAAAGTCTGGAAGCGGCACTGTGGTGTTTTTGGCATACCCATTGTTATGCCGACTGCATTCTGGCAGCCGCTAATCTGGGTGATGATGCCGACACGACCGCCGCTGTTGCGGGGCAGCTGGCAGGCGCTTATTACGGTTATCAGGGGATCCGGGAAGATTGGTGTCAGCATTTATACTGGCATGATGAGATCTGCGAACTCTCCGATAAACTTTATTATCTACAACCTGCTGGTGAGGAATTAACGCCGGAGTGGCCGAATGCAGCCACTACCTGAAGAACGCCAATTACTCGCCGAGTTAACTTTACCGATAAATCGCTGTAATGTTCCAGCACCGGTATTGGCGAGTTTGATCTTTCAGAAACATCCCATTCAGTTACAACTGGATGGTGTTGAGACGTTTTATTCTGAACTGTTTGATCGCTTGGTTGTCTGTCGTGATGCCCGCCAGCGGGTGGATATTTTTAATGATTATATGGCGGTCAGATTTCGGTTACCGGAAGCTAAACTGGCCCATCGGCCGGATGCGGATCCGGTGCCGCGCCCGCAAAGCAATTACCGGAAATTATTGCTGGGTTGGTTGTTCGATTCCGACAGTGATGCTGGTGCAGCTTGGCGGCAATGGGTCGAATCCCGATTCGGCTTACGCACGATTTATCATCATGAGCTAATTTCTGAGCCGGAATCAGATGCTTATATCCGTTATATGCAGGCTTGTGTCAGATCAACCTATCAAACGAACGAATTAGCCAGCCAGCTGGATTTGTTATATAGCTTTTGTCAGTACCAATTGGTGCATCAGCATCCGGAACAACAATATCTGACCCTCTATCGGGGTAGTAGTGAATCGCCTCGTTATCACTATCAGCAACATCCGGTATTAATACTGAATAATCTCAGCTCCTGTAGCCGTGATGTCGATGAAGCGTACCGATTTGGCCCTCGTGTCGTCGAGCTACAGGTGCCATTGAGTAAAATTGTTTGCTTTGATGCGTTGTTACCGCGTGGATTAAATGGTGAGCAGGAATACATGGTTTTAGGTGGAATATATAAAGCCAAACAGGTCTGGTGAATAAAACTGCGTGATCTAGTTCATAACATCATGATTTGACAGTGAAGCTTCTCGGCTGTTTACAGCTAACTTAGTATCAATATGGTCTGGGTTCACATCGAATCAGGGAAATTTTATGCGCAATTTTTCTATCCAATGGAAAATAACACTGTTGTCTGCCATTGGGCTGCTATCGGCGGTTGTCCTGTTAATTGGTTTGTCTGTCTATGCATTGCAGTCAACCAAAGGGTTGGTGCTGGAACAGACCGGTAAGAAAATTAAAGAAGATGCGGTTCAGTTGGTGCTCGGGCGTGGGGAGGCTGAAGTTTCGCACGTGACGGGTTATTTGCATGAAGCCCAGATTAGAACATCAATTTTGGCACAAAGTCTGATCGCACAAAAAGCACATGCACAGGAAAATTACCTAGGCTCCGGCATTTTGCGCCGTTCATTGAATACGCAGGTATTGCAGGCGATAAAAAGCACACCGTATGCATTAGGTGCTTATGCGGTGATGTTACCCGCCGCATTAGGCCATGCGGATGATACCTATGCAGGTCAGGGTGATGCTGGCGGTAATGATTCCGGACGTTTTTCGGTTTATTGGAGTCGTAATGACAAAGGTGAGCTGACACTGGAAAATCTGACTGAAAAACAAATCAATGACACTACTCCGGATGTAAATGGCTTTCCTTCAAATGAATGGTTTGCCTGCAGTCTTCGTATTCATGCGCCTTGTTTACTGAACCCTTATAAAGACACCAGCAATCAGCGTGAATTGCTGATGGTCACCGTAACGCAACCGATCATGGATGGTGATCAGATGCTGGGTGTTGTGGGGATGGATATTGCGCTTAGTTCTTTGCAAGACGTAGTAAAAAATCTGGATAACCAGCTGTTTTCTGGCCATGGCGGTGCGGCACTGATTTCTTCTGATGGTATAACGGTATCTGTCAGCGATATGCCTTTTGTCTCTGGCGAAGCTGTGGCAAAAAAAGATGCTAAACAAGCGGAGCAACTGAAAGGTTGGTTGAAGCAAGCCAAAGTGCAGGTGAACTGGCAGGGCGAAAAACTGCAGCTGTTTATTCCGGTAGAAAATGAAGGCTTACCTGCTTGGGGTATGTT
>CAIZDF010000026.1 GCA_903931645.1 uncultured Tolumonas sp. | reverse complement strand
TTTGATGTCACTGAACAACTCACTGCATTTTCTCATCAAAAAACGGCAGAGTTTGGTTATCTGGCGGGTTATATCCTGTGTGCCAAATCACCTAGCTGTGGCATGGAGCGCGTCAGGATCTATTCATCACAAGGATCAGCGAAAGAAGGTACTGGCGTTTATGCCCGTATATTGATGGAGCAAAACCCACTGCTGCCGGTGGAAGAAGATGGTCGCTTGTGTGATCCGGTGTTGCGTGAGAATTTTGTTACTCGTGTGTTTGCTTATCATGACTGGTTAACGCTGCAACACAGCGGCATTACGCGAGGCAAGCTGATCGCTTTTCATTCCCGCTATAAATACCTGCTGTTTGCTCACCAGCCTGCGGCCTATAAGTCACTTGGCAAGCTATTGGGGGATGCCATCGATCTACCATTAGAGACGCTGGCTGCCCGCTATATTTCCGGCTTGATGCAAGGCTTACAACAACGCGTAAGCCGGAAAAACCACTCCAATGTATTACAACATTTACAGGGCTACTTCAAAAAGCATCTCAGCCCCTCACAAAAAGCAGAATTACAAACCACAATCGATAAATACCGTCGTGGCTTGTTACCACTGATGTCGCCGATGACGCTGCTTCAGCATTATCTGCGGGAATATCCCAATCCTTATTTAGCGTCGCAGGTGTATTTTAATCCTCATCCTGAGGATC
Source organism: uncultured Tolumonas sp. (assembly GCA_903931645.1). Taxonomy (GTDB): domain Bacteria; phylum Pseudomonadota; class Gammaproteobacteria; order Enterobacterales; family Aeromonadaceae; genus Tolumonas. The sequence continues at coordinate 3,462 of CAIZDF010000026.1, read as the reverse complement.
TGGCACTGCGTTACGGCTTATAAGGAGGCAACCATGTCATCATTAGTCTGGTTTCGGGAAGATTTGCGCCTGCACGATCATCCGGCGTTGTATGCGGCAAGTTTGCGCAATGAGCCATTACAGGCCATCTATTTCATTACGCCAAAGCAGTGGGAAAAACACGATCTTGCGCCGATTAAAGCGGATCTAATGGAGCGGCAACTCAATCAATTGGGGGTAGAATTGGCTGCACTCGGTATTCCATTAACCGTATTTACAGTCGATGCTTATCAGCAAGTACCTCAGGTATTACTGAATTTTTGCGAACAGCAGCGCATTACACAGCTATTTGTAAATCGAGACATTGGTGAGTATGAACTACAACGTGATCTCGCGGCGCAACAGCAGTGCGATTCCACCAATATTGATGTGCAGTGGTTTGATGCGCGTTGTGTGTTTGCGCCCGAAACCGTGTTAACCGGTAGCAAAGAGATGTTTAAAGTTTTCACGCCGTTTAGCAATGCCTGGTTAAAACGATTAATGGCAGAGGGTTATCAGGTCTGGCCAAAACCATTGAGTCGGGGTGAGGCACTTAATTGGTCACCCGTGCAATTTGATTACCCTAAAACCGATAGTCATGCCTGGGCGGTAGGCGAAGAGTCAGTGCTTGCCCGGTTACGCGATTTTTGTGCTGAAAAAGTGTATGCCTATGGGGAACAACGTGATTTTCCTGCTATTGCCGGCACGAGCCAGTTATCACCTTATTTAGCGCTTGGAATTATTACGGTTCGCCAGTGTTTAGCGGCGATGGAAGGCGCTCTGGGTCAATTGCCTTTTGAGCGTGGCACAGCCGGGTTTGTGTGGTTGAATGAATTGATCTGGCGGGAGTTTTATCAGCATTTGCTGGTGGCATTCCCTCATCTGTCAAAACATAAGGCGTTTAAACCAGATACTGAACATGTGCGCTGGCTTTGGGATGAAACGCGGTTTAATGCCTGGTGTGAAGGTAACACGGGTTATCCAATCGTCGATGCCGCCATGCGCTGTTTGAAGCAAACCGGCTGGATGCATAACCGCTTACGCATGATCGTGGCGTCCTTCCTGACCAAAGATCTGCACATCGATTGGCGTCATGGCGAACGTTATTTTATGCAGCAGTTAATTGATGGTGAATTAGCCGCCAATAACGGCGGTTGGCAGTGGGCGGCGAGCACAGGTGCCGATGCCGCACCTTATTTCCGTATCTTTAACCCGACCACACAAGGGCAGCGATTTGATGAAAAAGGCATTTTTATCAAACGATGGTTACCCGAGCTTGCCGAGGTACCAGAAAAATACATTCATACACCGCGAGATTGGTTAACCGTTTTCCAGCCACAAAATGGATATCCGGCACCGATAGTCGATCACAGTGAATCGCGGGCTATTGCTCTGGCATTGTTTCAGCGGTAGGGAATAGAACAAACGCTTGTACCGCACCGATGTGCAGGCGTTTTGTTTTAAATAAGACAATTAACAGATTGAAAATGACTTGCTGAGAATTTACTGACACTGAACTTTACCCTGACAGGTAAAGAAGATGGCTCCCTCGACTGGACTTGAACCAGTGACATACGGATTAACAGTCCGCCGTTCTACCGACTGAACTACGAGGGAATCGTCACATCAGGACGGGGCGCATGTTACTGATTGGTATGGTAGCTGTCAACCAAGGAAACAGCAAAAAGTGTCTGTAATGGTTTGATTGCCGAATTGATGAGCAGTTTCATTCAGGTTTTTTTTATCAACAGCAAGGCAATGCCAGTGGTGACAAGGGCTGGCGTCGTTTACCCACAGAATCTGTGGATAACCCTGTGTGTTGTTTTATTATATCTCTGTCTAAGCCATGTGGCTCAAGGGCTACAAAAAACCCACGCAAAAATATTGCAAATTTAAAACACAGTGAAATCAAACAATTAGTTTTTTAGGTGTGGATAGTTGAGATCTGGGTATCAATAGAATGTGAGCAAAAATGCAGCATGACTAAATGTGCATTATTTTGGCGCAGTAGAGAGGGAAACCGTGGATAAGTGGGTTCTTGCAGTATGAAACGCTGAGAAATTTGGCTCCCTCGACTGGACTTGAACCAGTGACATACGGATTAACAGTCCGCCGTTCTACCGACTGAACTACAAGGGAATGGGCCGATAATCCTACGCATATGAGCAAGGTCGGTCAAGACAAAAATACGCGCAAGATCACACAGTGCTGAAAAGTTCATCGCAATGGCGAAAATGTATACGAAGCTGCTGCTTTATTGCTTTTGTTTGGGCGTAATTGTGTCGCGGTAATGCGGGAACATATTATGATGTTGTTAAGATTTCTGGTGTGGTAATCAATATGAGTAAAGCCTTTAAGCTGGCGAGTCAGTTTCAGCCAGCAGGAGATCAGCCCAACGCCATCGCTAAATTGTTGGAAGGCATCGATGCTGGTTTAGCCCATCAAACCCTGCTGGGGGTGACTGGTTCCGGTAAAACATTCACGATGGCGAATGTGATCGCGACGTTGAATCGCCCAACCATGATTTTGGCGCCGAATAAAACACTGGCTGCTCAGTTGTATGGTGAGATGCGGGAGTTCTTCCCCGAAAATGCGGTTGAGTACTTTGTTTCTTATTATGATTACTACCAGCCAGAAGCCTATGTGCCGACTACCGACACCTTTATTGAAAAAGATTCGTCGATCAATGATCACATTGAACAGATGCGTCTGTCTGCCACCAAGGCATTGTTGGAACGCCGTGATGTCGTGATCGTGGCATCAGTTTCTGCGATCTATGGTTTGGGTGATCCGCAGGCTTATCTCAGTATGATGTTGCATTTACGGCAAGGCGATATCATCAACCAACGCGACATTTTACGCCGTCTGGCCGAGCTGCAATACACCCGCAACGATGTGGTATTTCAACGTGCAACGTTCCGGGTGCGTGGTGAAGTGATCGATATTTATCCGGCAGAATCAGACAAACTGGCATTACGTGTCGAGTTATTTGACGAAGAGGTTGAACGGTTGAGTTTGTTTGACCCACTGACCGGTGCGGTAGAAAAAGTGATCCCACGATTTACGGTGTTTCCAAAAAGCCATTATGTGACGCCGCGGGATACCATCTTGCAGGCGATTGAAACCATCAAGGTCGATCTGGCCGAGCGGCGCGAACAGCTCTTATCGGCTAATAAGCTGCTTGAAGAACAGCGTTTAACTCAGCGCACACAGTTTGATATCGAAATGATGCAAGAGCTGGGTTATTGCTCTGGTATTGAAAACTACTCCCGTTATTTGTCTGGCCGCACGGCGGGTGAACCGCCACCAACATTATTTGATTATCTGCCCGCAGATGGCTTACTGATCATTGATGAATCGCATGTAACGGTTCCGCAAATTGGCGGTATGTACAAAGGCGACCGTTCCCGTAAAGAGACGTTGGTGGAATATGGTTTCCGTTTA
>CAIZDF010000025.1 GCA_903931645.1 uncultured Tolumonas sp. | reverse complement strand
TGTCCCTTGAACCCGTAATACTTCATGTCTTTAGCCGCACAATAACCATATGAGGCCTCACCTTTCTGCAAAACGATAATATTGACGTTTATCAGATTGCTTATAACTTTATTTATCAGGCCGCAGCCCGTCATTTTCTGATTGAAGCAGAAAAAGTAAATGCGGGTGTAGTCAGCATGCGCACCATGACGTCAGGTATCTTCCAACGCGAGGCCCAGATCCTGGCACCAGAATGGCAACAAGCCCGTGATTTATATGAAGTCAGTTTGAAATTTGTCTTATCTGATTCCCGTGTTCACGCCGGCATTGTGGGTATGCGATGGCCACACGAGGTCGAGCAAAATATAGCCCTGCTTCATGATTGGGAGCCAGCGACAGACTTCGCCAAAATGCCCCGTCTCACCTTTGAAGTCTATAAAGCGGAAGATAACGATTTAGCCTGATTTAGTCGTATTCAGGAAAGTATGACGTCCTGACCGCTTCACTTCCTTTTTTGATAATGACCATTGGAAACCACATTGAATTTATCCAGCACACATAAAACCGCCATGGAAAATAAAAGCGAAATGTTCACTTTATTGGTGTTAAGCGCATTAATGTCTTTTGCTTCTATTTCAACTGATATTTATCTGCCTGCGCTGCCAATCATGCGGGAACAGTTTGCTGGTAGTTCCGGCAGTGTGGAGTGGACGATTTCCGGCTTCTTGCTCGGTTTCAGCATCGGGCAGTTGATCTGGGGGCCGGTCAGTGACCGCTATGGCCGGAAGATCCCGATCATGATTGGTATGCTGCTTTATCTGATTGGTTCTGTGGGGTGTGCCATGTCGGCAACATCCTGGCAGATGATTTTCTGGCGCGGCGTACAAGCATTGGGGGCATGTACTGGCCCCGTACTGTCTCGTGCGATGGTACGGGATTTATACAGCACCGAGCGCTCGGCCCATATGCTATCAACGCTTATCATGATAATGGGGATCGCACCTTTGCTGGGGCCAATCATCGGCGGGCAGATACTGAGAATTGGTTCATGGCACACTATTTTTTGGATCCTTGCTGTGGCTGGAGCCGTCATGTGTGTAGCAGTTTATAAATACCCCGAAACGCTGGCCAAAGAAAAAAGGATCACCACACCGCTTACACAAGCGTTGAATGATTACTGGTTTTTACTGAAAGACAAAAAACTCATCAGCTATATTCTGACTGGCGCCTTTTTTTATCTTGGTGCGTATGCATTTATTGCCGGTTCCCCGTTTGCATATATTCAGTATTACAAGCTATCGCAAACTGCATATGGCCTGATGTTTGCCCTGAATACACTCGGGATCATAGTGGCAAATTATATTAACCGCAGTCTGATGCGCAGATATGGTATGTCGCATTTGCTCCGGTGTGGCGTCATGATCCTGATCATCAGCGGTATTTGCACAATCATTAATGCCAAAACAGACTTTGGTGGGTTCTGGGGTTTAGAGATCCCATTATTTATCTACTGGTCAATGAACGGGTTTATTGTCGCGAACTCTGTGGCGGCTACCTTATCGCTTTATCCAGAACGAGCTGGCGCGGTATCAGCCCTGACCGGAGCGATGCAATACGGTAGTGGAATTATCAGCACTGCACTTTTAGGTTGGTTTTCTGATGGCACGCCATGGACGATGGGTTGGATCATTGGAGCATCATCGATTGCCTGTTATATCAGTTATCGATTAAAAAAATAATTGGCTAACTTAACGGTCTATCAATGTGGCACTGATGATTTTCAATCATGAAATTCAATCTGTAACCATTAGTTACTCGAAAAATAGATAAGAAATTATTGTAAATAATTATTAATTGAATTAGAGACTAATTCATCAGCCTCTAAGTCAAATTAGTGGATATTATTAACAACAGTTGTTCGCCATTACTGGCAATAACCTGTCGATACCATTCAAAACTTAATGTACGCCAACGCGGCCC
>CAIZDF010000024.1 GCA_903931645.1 uncultured Tolumonas sp. | reverse complement strand
TGCCAGAAGCCAAATCTGACAATTGGTACGCAGATATCGCGAAGAAAGTCTATCAGCCCGAAATCTACCGTCAGGCCGCAGAAGAGCTGATTGCGGAAGGCAAAATGAAGGCCCGTGATTTCCCTGATTTTGCCAAAGAAACCGGCTACAAAGCACCGGATAACCATTTCATTGATGGCATTACCTACGATGGTCATAAACCTAACGATTATCTGAAGCAATTCCCGATAGGTCTAAAAGGCGATCAGAAACTGTAAATACCCTTCGTGCTTGGAGTTGGGTATGTAAGTTGAAATTAGGGTTAAGGCTGAAGCAAGGAGAAGTAACCATGTCAGCATTACTGAATATCAAATGGCAAAATATGGCGTTTCCATTCGTGGGTCTGCTTGTCTTCCTGTTCTTTTGGCAAATTGCCGCCAGTCAGGTTACTACCACGCTGGGCTCTTTGCCGGGCCCCGTGGCAACCGCCCAGCAGTTTATGGGGCTGGTCGATGAACATGAAGCAGAACAGCAAAAGAAAACCGCCTTTTATCAACGTCAGGAGCAACGTAATGCTGACAAGTTAAAAGCCGATCCTGCTTTTAAAGTGACGGTGCGCCCGTATACCGGACGCCCAACCTTCTTTGATCAGATCACTACCAGCTTGATCACGGTAGCGACCGGTTTCTTGGTTGCCAGTCTGATTGCGATCCCGATGGGCATCATCCTTGGGTTGAATCAATGGATGTATCAGGCGCTGAATCCGGTGATTCAGATCCTGAAACCGATCTCGCCACTGGCTTGGTTGCCGCTGGTGACGATGGTGGTGAGTGCGGTCTATTCCAGTGATAACCCACTGGTCGCGAAATCATTTATCAACTCCGCGTTCACGGTAACCCTGTGCAGCCTGTGGCCCACACTGCTGAACACCACCGTGGGTGTAGCGAACATCGATCCTGACTTAAAAAACGTCAGCCGTGTCTTGAAACTCGACCCGCTGACGCATGTTCGCAAAATTGTACTGCCATCAGCCATTCCGATGATTTTCACTGGCTTGCGCTTGTCATTGGGTGTGGCGTGGATGGTGCTGATAGCAGCAGAGATGCTGGCGCAAAACCCAGGCTTAGGCAAATTCGTGTGGGATGAATTCCAAAACGGCAGTTCACAGTCACTGGCGCGCATCATGGTGGCGGTCGTCACGATTGGTGTCATCGGGTTCATGCTCGATCGCAGCATGCTGCAACTGCAGAAATGGTTCTCTTGGGATAAACGCAGTGAACTGCGCTAATTAATAGGGATATTGAAAATGAGCAAAACCTATCTCGATTTAAGTGCCGTTGGCATGCGTTTCAAAACCGGCAAAGGCTTTTTTGAAGCACTGGTTGATGTAAACCTGAAGATCGCCAAAGGTGAGTTTATCTCCCTGATCGGCCACTCCGGTTGCGGTAAGAGTACTGTGTTGAATCTGGTGGCCGGTCTGACTGAGGCGACTTCCGGCGGTATCATTCTCGATGGCCGTGAAGTGGA
>CAIZDF010000023.1 GCA_903931645.1 uncultured Tolumonas sp. | reverse complement strand
TTGTGCATGATCCAAACCATACAACGCCGTGATCTGGTGGCCAATGGCATGGGTTGATCAGTCACCAGGCATACCCAGACTCAATGTACCATTCAGGGCTTGTGTTGCCGCCCACATAATATTGGCGCGCACATCATAGTTCATCGGATCGGTCAGTGCTTGTGGGCCATCTTCCATCAGGATCTTCAGCAGGCTTTCAGCATAATAATCCTGCACCTTACCGTTGACCGGATAAGTCATGTATTGTTCTAAGATGTGTACCATTGCATCGACGACACCGTTGCCAACCTGACGCGCGGGCAGGCTATAGGTAGTTTCTGGATCAAGAATAGAAAATGTAGGGCGCATCAATTCTGAGAACATGCCCATTTTGTCTTTGGTTTCCCAGCGCGTAACAACTGCATTGCCGTTCATTTCTGAGCCTGTGGCGGGGAGGGTTAAGATGCAGCCGAGCGGTAGTGCGGCTTTAACTTTTGCTGCACGGGTATAGACCATTTCCAGCGGATCGCCGTCATATAAGGCGGCTCCGGCAATAAATTTAGTACCATCCACCACTGAACCACCACCCACTGCCAGCAGATAGGTAATTTTTTCTTGTTTTACCAGAGCAACGGCGTTCATCAATGTTTCAAAATGCGGATTAGGTTCGATGCCACCAAACTCAAAAAAAGTGATGTTTTCTAAGGCCGCATGGACTTGCGCTAAAACACCATTTTTTTTAATGCTGCCACCGCCATAGGTGATCAGCACACGAGCATCTGCCGGGATTTCTTCTTTGATTTTTGCGATTTGGCCTTTGCCAAAATGAATTTTAGTGGGGTTACGAAAACTAAAGTTGTTCATCTTCTTTGTTTCCTTTAACGGTCGGAGCGCTATTGTACGGGATAAAACTTGAGTGTTTCCTCAGCGGATGCATGCAGTTGCGAGTCATGGTCTGTCGTGCTTCCTTTCTTTTGCGACAGCAGTGGCCCTTGTGTTTCACGACGCACATAAATCGCATGCAGATATTCGCTGGCCTTAAATTTCATGATGCTATAGTCGAAAATCGTGCCATCTTGGAAATTCGAGAGCGAAGTGATTTGCAGTACCGGTTCACGACCTTGCAGATTCAGTAATCTTTCTTCTTCTTTATCGGGTATTACCGGAGAGAATTCCTGATAACTACCTTCAATAATCAGACCCAGATTTTTCTCAATATACTCAAATTTTGAGCGCTCTAAGGTGCGGATAGTTAGCTCGGGAAATAAGTTCACCGGCATAAAACTTTCTTCGATGATCTGTGGGCGGTCATTAATTTTTCGCAGACGTTTGGTGTAATACACGCGATCGGTTGTGTTGATTTTTAACCGGTTGGCGATTTCATCATCGGGATACACAATCGCGAATTCCAAAACATCACTGGTGATGGTTTGTCCTATTTCCTGCGAACTTTCCAGACCACTGCGTAGCTGATCCATCAGATGCACGACTTCTTTTTGTTTGATGTATGTGCCACTGCCCTGTTTTTTCTCAATCAGATCAATTGCTACCAATTCATCAATGGCTTTGCGGATCGACACCCGGCTGGCTTGATATTCTTCCATCAGTTGTCGTTCAGTCGGCAAGACATCGCCAATGGTAAATTCATCAGAATTGATGCGGAACCGCAGCTTTTTAGCGATATTTTTATATAACACGGTAACTCCTTCGCATGGCAAAGGTCTGCTTTCCAGACAATAGCTTGATTCAAGTGGTATTTATAGTACCAATTTAAGATCAATCAGGTAGCAAAGATGCATAAAATACCGGCACACTTCACAGGAAATGTGCCGGAGAGAAGGTTAAGGTGTGGCGAGTTGTGCTAGTGGTAGCAGATCAAGCAGGGGTTGCGGGTAGATGCCCAGTGCGACCACCAAAATGGCGGAGAGCAGCACCATAAAACCACCAGTAGTGAGTGCCCAGTCGTTGCTAGCATCACGTGATGGCATACCTGGGGTACGCAGATACAGAATGCTGATCACGCGCAGATAGTAATAAAGCCCGACAGCACTACCGAACACCACGGCACCTGTCAGCCACCAGAAGTGGAACTGGATACCAACTGCCAGAATATAAAACTTACCGATAAAACCTAACGTCATTGGAATACCGGCCAGCGAGAGGAACATCACTGTCATCGCAGCCGTTAACACCGGACGACGCCAGAACAGACCACGATATGCGGGCAGATCTTCTGCATCTTTATCTTGGTAAGGGCTGGACATCAGACTCACCACCCCAAAACTACCCACTGATGTCAGCAGATACATCACCAGATAGAGCGCTACGGCTTCGAACGATAATGTACCCAGACGGCAGGCAATCAGGGCAACCAGCAAGTAACCAAAATGCGCAGTAGATGAAAAACCCAACAGACGTTTCAGGTTACTTTGTAGCAGGGCCAGTAAGTTACCAATGACTATCGAAACAAACGCCAGACCACCCAGTAGCTGATAGAAGAACGAATCAGTTGCAGGAATGGTATAGAACAACCGCAGTAACACTGCAAAGACAGCAATTTTACTGACAGTCGCCAGATAGGTTGTCACCGGAGCAGGTGCGCCTTGGTAGACATCGGGTGTCCATAGATGGAATGGCACCAGTGATAATTTAAAACCAAAGCCAATCACCATCATACCCAAACCAACAATCAGCAAGGTAACGTGGGCGGTTTCGGTGGAAGGTAATTTGGACAGCTGTGCGCCGATAGTAGCAATGTCCAGACTGCCGCATTGCGCGTATATCAGAGCAATACCGAACAGCAGGAATGCGGTCGCACTGGCAGACAACACCATGTATTTAACTGCGGCTTCCAGCGAACGACGTTGGCGGAACGCGTAACCAACCAGACCAAACAGGGGCAGCGACATCAATTCGATACCGATAAACAGCGCCGCCAGATGATGTGCTTGCGCCATAACGATAGCGCCGGTTGATGCCAATAACAGCAACAGATAAAACTCTTCCCGGTTATCGGGGAATTTTTTCAGCCAAGCTCGTGCCAGTGTTACCGTCGCCAGTGAACCAATGATGATCAGCGCGGTATAAAATACAGCATACGAATCAACAATCAGCAATGGCGTGACAATGACAGGCACTGCGTGACTGGCAACTAACAAGCTGACCAGTGCTGCATTTAATCCAATCACGGTAATCAGGAAAACCTGACGATGGTTACGCTGCCATGCAATTGACAGCATCACTGCGATGGCTGTCAGTGCCGTCAGCAGCAGCGGTAGTTCAGCAATCAATTGTGCAAAGTTAAACATACATATCTCCTAAGGCTGACCGGTAACGGCAAGCGCACTGTCAGCTTGTAACAGTGTTCCCGTCATGCCACTGACATCCAGCACAGGCTGTGGATAAACGCCAAGGCCAACCAGCAAGGCAACTAACAGCAGCAAAATACCAAACTCACGCAGATTTAAACCGCGCAGTGGGGTATTCACTTTACCTTGTCCAAAACAAGCGCGTTGTAGCATTGTCAGTGAGTAAACAGAAGCCAGCACTAACCCCACGGTGGAAACAATGACGATCGTTGGTACAGATGGGAAGCTGCCTAACAAGATCATGAATTCACCGACAAAATTACCGGTGCCCGGTAAGCCCAGTGATGCGACAGAGAAAAACAACATGATGCCCGGTAGATAGCGAAGGCGATGCCATAAACCACCCATTTCACGTAGATCACGGGTGTGCAGACGTTCATACAATTGTCCGCACATGATGAATAAGCCTGCCGCTGATAAGCCATGAGCCACCATTTGCACCACCGCCCCCTGAATGGCAGTTGCTGTGCCGGCATACAGCGCGATAACCACAAATCCCATATGCGAGACACTGGTGTAAGCCACCAAGCGTTTGATATCAGTTTGGCTGAACGCCAGTACCGCACCATAAATGATACCAATCAAACCCAGCGTCATGGCAATTGGGGCAAAATCAGCGGAAGCATGCGGGAATAGCGGAATACCGAAACGTAATAACCCGTAGGCGGCGGTTTTCAGCAAGATCCCTGCTAAGTCTACGGAACCGGCTGTCGGCGCCTGACTATGTGCATCGGGTAACCAGCCGTGCAGTGGTACTAGTGGCATCTTCACCGCAAAAGCGATGAAGAAACCCAACATCAGCATAAATTCCATTTCCGGTGCCATGCTGGTGTTCAGCAGTTGGGTGTAATCGAAAGAGAACACGCCAGTTGCCCGGTAATGGATAAAGACTAATGCCAGAATCGAGAGCAGCATCAGCAAGCCACTGGCCTGCGTGTATAGGAAAAATTTGGTTGCCGCATAAATACGGGTTCGACCATCAGAACCACTGTGTCCCCACAGCGCAATCAGGAAGTACATAGGCACCAGCATCATTTCCCAGAAGAAGAAAAACAGGAACAGATCCAGTGACAAGAACACGCCGATAACACCACCTAAGATCCACAACAGGTTCAGGTGGAAGAAACCGACACGATCCTGTATTTCATTCCAGGAACAGACGACCGCCAAAATCCCCAGCAAACCGGTCAGTGACACCATCAGCAGGGAAATCCCATCCATGGCTAAATGAACGGAAATACCAAAGCGAGGGATCCACGGCAGCTGGTAATCGAGTGTCCAGTTGCCTTGCCCTGGCAGCACTAAAGAGAAATCATGCGATTGCCACAAACTGAGTGATAACAGCAGTTGCAGTGACATGGTAACCAAGGCAATCCAACGCGGAATGTTGGTTCCCTTGCGGGTAAATTCCACCAACCAGCAGAGGAAGCCGCCAATAAACGGTAACAGTATTAACCAGAGTAAACTCACGACAGGCCTCCTAGTACACCAACAACAAAGTCAACACGACCAGCGCACCCAGACTCATGCTGGCGGCATACCAGCGCAGATTCCCGGTTACCATTTGCACACTCAGACGATTCAGTGCACCAACAACCAGAGCACAAAGCGCTATCATTCGGTCTAACGGATCACGTTGTAACAGTTGTGCGATTGCCCGATATGGCATCACAAACAAGTGATGATAAAGCCAGTCAAAACCCCAGGCATTGAACCACAATGCGCTAAGCGGTTTGCCGATAGGCGAATTAGCCAGTTGACTTGCCAGTTTACGTTCACCCAGGAACAAGAATGCTGACAATGCAATACCTGCGATGGCAATCGTTGCTGACAGCAATTCAATCAGTAACTTTCCGTCATGGCTTTCATTGACTGCAGGGAACACGCTTGCTAACGGTGGCGTGATCAAGGCGCCGACAAAGGTAGACAACAGCATTAATACCAACAGTGGCAAATGATGGCTGAGGCCATGCCCCGGATGTGCCTGCAGCTTACTTTCACCGTGGAACACGATAAAAATCAGACGGAAGGTATACAGCGAGGTCAGGAATGCACCGACCAAACCAGACAATAACAGACCGGAATAACCGCCCTGATAAGCGGCAAACAAGATCTCGTCTTTACTGAAGAAACCAGCGGTGACAAAGGGCAGGGCCGCCAGTGCGGAACCACCAATCAAAAACGCGGCATACACCAATGGAATAGATTTACGCAGCCCGCCCATCTTGAAAATGTTCTGCTCATGATGACAGGCAATAATTACTGAGCCGGCAGAGAGGAACAATAACGCTTTAAAGAACGCATGTGTCATCAGGTGGAATATTGCACCACCCCACGCACCCACGCCTAACGCGAGGAACATATAACCGATTTGGCTCATGGTGGAGTAAGCCAGAATACGTTTGATATCGGTCTGCACCAGAGCTGCAAAACCAGACAGTATCAAGGTGACAGCGCCGACAATGCCGACCAGATGCAATACATCCGGTGCCATCAGGAACAAGCCATGTGTACGTGCAATCAGATAGACACCTGCAGTCACCATGGTCGCCGC
>CAIZDF010000022.1 GCA_903931645.1 uncultured Tolumonas sp. | reverse complement strand
TGACTCACTCACACCACTGTCAGTGGTTTCCAATCGTTATAAAGTCGTTCAGCCATATGAGGTTTTGAACTTTTATAAAGACTTGGTTTCGGTGGGTGGGTTTGAGCTGGAAACGGCTGGTGTGCTGAAAGGAGGGCGTAAACTCTGGGCATTAGCCAAAACCGGTCAGGAAGCCAAAATTAAAGGCAATGACCGGATAAAGGCTTATCTGTTATTAGCGACCAGTTGCGATGGTACGTTGTGTACGACCGCACAATTCACCTCGGTACGGGTAGTTTGTAATAACACCTTACAGCTGGCGACACGCGATAGTAATGGTGCGGTGAAAGTACCGCACTCCACTAAATTTGACCCCAAACAAGTGAAAGAGGCGCTGGGGATTGGCTTTGCGAGTTGGGAATCGTTTATGACAAACCTGAAGCAGTTAAGCCAGCGTACCGTGTCACCGCAGGAAGCCGATAGCTTTATTCGCTCGGTACTCAATGAGCCTGAATTCACCGAGGAAAATGTGCAGGGCTCTAAGATGTTCCAAACCGTGAACAGTCTTTACCAAGGTAAAGGCATGGGATCGGAATTGTCATCAGCCTCGGGTACGGCATGGGGGCTGGTTAATGCCATGACCGAATACGTTGACCATCATCGTCGTGCTCGTAATCAGGATAACCGCCTCGACTCTGCTTGGTTTGGTCAAGGCGCACTCCTGAAACAAAAAGCCTTTAATCAGGCACTTACACTGCTGCATTGATTCCACTCTCATTCGTTATTCAAAGAACCCCAGATAGGTTTTCCTGTCTGGGGTTTTCTTTTATGCCCGGAGGATAAAATGAAAACTCGTTATCACCACGCTACTCGTCTGGCTTCCACCTCAACATTGAGTCGTGAAGCATGGCTTCAGATCCGCCAACAAGGCATCGGTTCATCCGATGCGGCGGTGGCGATTGGTCTTTCCCCGTATAAAAGCCCGTTATCGTTGTGGCTTGAGAAAACACAGCGCAAAGCGCCTGACGATTTATCGGAAAAAGAAGCGGTTATTTGGGGGACGGTGTTAGAACCGGTATTGGCATCTGTTTACGCTGAACGCACTGGCAAAAAGGTACGCCGTGTGAATGCCGTGCTCCAGCATACGGACTATCCCTTCATGCTGGCGAACCTCGATCGGGAGGTATTAGACCCGGCAGGGAATGGGGTGCTGGAGATCAAAACAGCAGGCTATCACTCAGCACCGCAGTGGGAGGATGGTGTACCGGTCGCTTATCAATGTCAGGTATTGCATCAACTGGCGGTGACTGGCCATGCCTGGGCGGATGTCGCCGTGTTGATTGGTGGGCAAGATTTTCGGATTTATCGCATTCACCGTGATGATGACAAGATCGCTGACCTCATTCAGCGTGAAGCGCAATTTTGGCAATGTGTCACTGAGGATCAACAACCCGAGCCGGATGGTTCAGACGATGCAGGGCAAGCCTTACAATGGTTGTTTCCGCGTGATGATGGGCAAACCGTCGATCTCTCTGAGTCCGTTGAATACAACGCGCTATTTTCTGAGCTCTTGCATGTCCGCCAAAGCAAAGAAGAGACCGAGCGACAGGAATCGCAGATCAGACAGCGATTACAAGTTGCATTAGGCTCGGCCACTGCGGCTATTTTTCAACAAGGCCGGATCTCATGGCGCAAAGCCAAAGATCGCTTGGTGCCTGATCTAGACAAACTCACTCAGGAATATCCCGAACTACTTCAGCAATACGGCAAGCCTGTCTTAGGTAGTCGCCGATTCTTAATTCAACCTCAAAGGAGCGCATCATGATCAAAGGTCTGGCTATCACTCCGCCCGTAATTGGGCGGATCACCATTGGCAAATTGGTGTGTAAAAACGATAAATGGCTACCGGAAAAGGACGACAGCTTCACGCTGACGACACAGGTCAAAACGCGTGGGGATTGGCTGTTGCACCCTTTGCATCAGCAGTATTCAGAAGCGGTCACCAATAACAAAATTCGGGCGATACCAGTGCGAGTTTTATTCAATGATACCGATCTGAATCTGCGGGCCGAATATAGTTCGTTCGACCGGAATACCGGCAGACCACTTTGTGTGGGCAATGGGGAAACGGCGAAACGGGTGAGTCAGGATGGCATTGAAGAGCTGGCTTGTCATGGCCCAGAGCGATGCTCGTTTGCACAACAGCAGAGTTGTAAGTTGTATGGTCGGTTGAACGTGCAAGTCGATGGGCAAAACGACGAGCTGGGTAGCTTTATCTTTCGCACCACCGGCTATAACTCAGTACGCACACTCGCGGCTCGCTTGCAGTATTTCCATGCGGTGAGTGGTGGGTTAACCCGTTATCTACCGCTGATGTTACGGTTGCGGGCTAAGAGCACCACGCAGTCGTATCAGACGCCAGTCTATTACGTGGATTTAACCTTGCGTGATGGCGATAAGTTGGCGGGGGTGGTGGCCTACGCCAGAGAGCTGGCTGCGATTGATGAAGAGGCGGGCGTCATCACCGAACAACTGGAGCAGACCGCAAAACGCTTATTGCAGAACGGCCAGTTTGAAGACAGTGAAGAGGAAATTCCATTGGTATTGGAAGAGTTTTATCCCGACGAACATCAACCTGTATCAACCACGGAGCAACCAGATTCACTGACAGTGCAACCTAGCCACCGACGAACTACAGTCAGACCATCGAAACTGACTGAACAGCTGGGTTCTGGTTCACAGTAACCGTTTACGTTTTTTATCTGCGCCCCTTCATTGGGGCGTTTTTATTTCTGGTGACAGGAGAATGGATATGCAAGTTGGCGATCATTTAGTAACCCCTCGAACAGGCTATACCCACCATGGGCTTTATATCGGCAATCAAGAGGTCATTCATTATGAAGGTAAGTTTGGCAGTGACTCAGGGCGTATTGCGAAAGTCACATTGGTTGAGTTTTGTGAGGGGGCATCGTGCCGAGTCAGAGACTACCCGTTGCGGGTGTATGGCCGAAAAGAGAGTATTGAACGCGCATGCCTGCGCTTGGGGGAGTGTGATTACAACGTGGTGTTCAATAACTGCGAGCAGTTTGTCGCGTGGTGTATCATGGGGATTGGTTACAGCGAACAAATCAATACCGTGGTCAGTGCCGCTATTGAGACAAAAATGCTCATGGAAACACAAGGCACTCAAGCGGTTGTAAGTTATGTTGCACAATCAACACTTGCTGAAAACGCTAAGCAACAAATCGCCACAGCCATTGTACCGACCAGTGCGGCACTGGTGACGGGCTCAGTCATTTCAGGTGGCTCGGTGGCTCTTGCCAGTGGGTTATCCATAGCCTCAGTGACGCCGTTGGCTGTGCCCATCGCCGCAGGAGCGATAGTGGGTTATGGCGTGAAGAAGCTGATTGATTGGGTTTGGTGAGCGGATTATCTGCTTATCAATGTGTATGACAAAAGGATCTTGAAGGGATTCTTTTTTTTGGTGGTTTCTATCGAGGATTTTAGAAGAGATTTTCCCCTGTTTTGTGAAAAGACAGGTCATGTGTCGCAAGGCATTTCACTGGTCTGGATGTAAAAAGTAAACAGGCCGATTTTTTAATGGAATAGGTTTTCCTTGGCTTTATCGGTGTTCGTTTACAGCAGACGCATTAACAAAACATGAATATTTTACAAGCAGCGGGTCAGCGTTTACCTGTTACAATTAAACCTGAATGGTATTACTGAGATTGAAGTAGTGAGTCATCTACAGGGTTGGAGCTTCTCTCTACTGTGCATTGGCTGACTAAATATGAACAAGCAAAAACCACCGATGATGTAGTTAAAGCCACACACTCATGGAATCAGCATAAGCGTCAGTTTACTGAAAGACAGATAAAGCTGGCTGTTGATGTATTAGCTAAAGAGCAGTGGCTAGCTTGAAGCACTGGCTGATTAAAACTATTGTTTTTAAACTTACGATCTTCAATTGTAAGCTGCCCCCCTTAATCTCCAGACTGAACTCTAACCATGACTTTGCGCATCGCACCACTGCGCAAAGTTTGGTATAACGAGGTAAGTTCTGATTGGAGACTCAGCAACATATGGCGACTTCTTTAAATTTTGAATTGATCCGTGGGCATAACGAGAAGCTGGCAAACTTAGGTATGCTGGCTGAGCAGATCTTGTATCTTGATCCGGGGAGTGCGATTACTCGGCTCAGAGGCTTTGCGGAAGAGGTCACCAAAGAAATTTATGACATTGACGGTTTGCCGAAACTGCCGATGGCCAATTTTATGGAGCTGTTGAAAAACGACGCCTTCATTCATGTTACGGAAAGCTCGTTGCGCGACTTTCTGCATTATCTGCGAAAAGAGGGGAATGACACGGCGCATGGTGGTGAAGGCGATCTGAAAAAAGCCGTGGCTGCACTCGGTGTCGCACATCAATTAGGCCAGTATATGGCGGTGAACTACTATGGGTTCACGCACGCCGATCTCCACGTGTTTGTTTGCCCAGAACAGAACGCCGTGACAACAGGAATGAGCTCGAAAGAGCTAGAGAAAATTCTTGAGGAAAACAAAGTCAAGCAAGAACAGCTTTCTCGCGAACTGGAATTAGAGCGCAAGGCGCGCCAGCATGCAGAAGCAACCGCAGAGAAACTGCAAGCGGCCCGAGCTCGAAGCCAGCAAACGGCTAACAGCTTAGCGTGGGATGAAAACCAAACCCGCAAAATGTTGATTGATACACAACTGGTGGCCGCCGGTTGGGATCTGTCAGACCCTGAACAAGTGGGCGTCGAGATCGAAGTGCTTTATCAACCCACTGCATCGGGGATCGGTTATGCTGATTACGTGTTATGGGGTGATGATGGTAATCCGTTAGCGGTGGTTGAAGCGAAGCGCTCTCGCGAAAATATGCAAAAGGGGCGGGAACAGGCGCGCTATTACGCGGAAGGGCTGGCGAAACAGTTTAACTGCCCAACGCCCATTGTGTTTTACACCAACGGCTATGAGATCTGTATTTGGGATACCAAGCAATACAACGCATACCGCCAAGTGTTTGGTTTTTATTCCAAAGATAGTCTGATGTTTTTGCATTACCAACATCAGCACAAAGATAAAAATTTGGAAACGCTAAACCCTGACCTCTCAATCACCGATCGTGCATATCAAATTGAAGCGATTAAATCGGTAACTAATCGCATTCAAAATCAACGCCGAAAAGCACTGATTGTTCAGGCTACAGGCACTGGGAAAACGCGTGTTTCTATCGCGCTGGTGGCATTGCTGTTAAAAGCGCGTTGGGTGAAGCGCGTGCTTTTTTTGTGTGATCGCAAAGAGCTACGCCGTCAGGCTGATAACGCGTTCAAGCATCACTTAGCCTCTGAACCGCGCTGTGTGGTGGGGGATAGCAACAAGATCGATCAATCAGCGCGTATCTTTGTGGCAACGTACCCAGGCATGATGAACCGCTTCTCTCAGCTGGA
>CAIZDF010000021.1 GCA_903931645.1 uncultured Tolumonas sp. | reverse complement strand
ATAATCAGGAATGGTTTCAATCCAATCGGCGGAGAAAAACATGTCTTCGCAGCCATAACCGGTCAGCACCAGTTCCGGTAACAGCAAGAGATCCGTTTGTTGCTGTACCGCCGAAGAGACCGCGGCGCGGATCAACGCCAGATTGCCGTCGAGATCGAGCGGTGTGGTGTTAATACTCGCGGTAGCGATTGTCAGTGTTTGACGCATAATTCGTTATACTCCCTGTCCGGCGTGGAGCAACACATGCTCACGCACACCGGCATCAACTGCAAAAACGTCCATTAAATAGGTCAGAAATGCCCGATCGTGGCACATGGTTTTGCCGGGGCTATCGGATATTTTCGCCACCGGTTGCCCGCCGAGACTGACCATTTTCATCACCACATTCAGTGGTTTATTCACTTCAAAATCAGCCATCAGCCAGGTGCCGATACCAAATGACGTTTGTATGCGCCCTTTGAAGTGCTTATAAATTTGTACGGCACGCGTGAAATCGAGCCCATCAGAAAACACCAGCATTTTACGGGTCGGATCAACACGTAATTCTTCCAAGCGAGCAATGATTTTCTCACCCCAAATCAGCGGATCGCCACTGTCATGGCGAAATCCATCATACAGTTTGGCAAAATAACGGTCTAAATCGCGACAAAAGGCATCAACACCAATCACATCGGTCAGCGCAACACCGAGATCGCCCCGGTATTCACGCACCCAGTTTTCCAAGGCCGCTTTCTGGCTGTCGACCAGACGATAATTGAGACCTTGGTGCGTTTGCAGCCACTCGTGTGCCATGGTACCTAAAAACGGCAACTGTAATTCCTGCGCCAGATGCGGATTACTGGTGCCACCAAATTGCTGTGGTAAGGCTTGTTTCAACATATCGGCAACTATGTATTGTGCGCGATAACTGAAACGGCGGCGCGTACCAAAATCAAAAAAGCGGAAATCACTTAAATCAACGTCATCGCCAAGACGTGTCAGTTGTTCAATTTTGTGTTGCGTGCTTTGACGGATCTGCGCTTCATCGACTTCCGGATAACGTATTTTATTGCGGATCTCGCTGACTGTCGCCATGACTGGAATTTCAAACAGCGAAACGTGCAATTGTGGTCCTTGCACCTTGATAGCAAGGCTACCTCTGTCGATGCTGACATCCAGTTGCGCCATGTTAAAGCGAAACAGACGCAAGAAGGCGAGATAATCATCTTTCAAATACGGTGCGCGGCTACGCAGATAATCGAGCTGGTTTTCAGTGACGCGCAGATCCGCCAACGCGGCTAATTGCTCGCGAATTTGCGCAACATACGGGGTTAAGTCTTCATTGGTGCGACAGCGAAATTCCCAAACACCTTCGGCATTAGGCAATTGATGCAGATAAGCCTGCTGCATGGTGAGTTTATAAAAATCGGTGTCGGTCAGACTTTGCATACAGAGAGTGTCAGACATAGGGGATTCTACCAATTTGGTTCCTATGAGATACCAATAAAAAGAAAGGTATTGCAGAGGAACCAATGTGTCAATTATTATTTCCTAGAAGCAAAATAAATAAGGTTTAGAAATGTCCCGAATTGCCGTGATGGGTTCTGCTTTTAATCCGCCGTCGCTCGGCCACAAAGATGTGGTGGAACAGGCGTTAAAGCAATGCGATCAGGTTTGGCTGGTGCCAGCCTTCCGTCATGCGTGGGGAAAAAGTATGGCACCCTACTCACAACGCTGTCAGATGGTTGAATTATTTGTGCAAGACATTGCCAATCCGCGAGTCAGCTTGTGTGCCATCGAACATGAAATTGCCAGCGAAAAACCGGTTTATAGTTATGACTTGCTGGCTGCGCTGCAAACACGAATTCAGCCGGATGACCAACTGCTGCTTGTCATCGGGCCGGATAATGCCGCGGCCTTCGATAAATTTCATCGTGCCAGTGATATTCGGAAGCACTGGCAATTACTGGTGGTCAAAGAGCGTATTTCTGTGCGTAGTACAAAAATACGTACCGCGTTACAACAACATAAATCCATCACCAAGATGACCACGCCCAGCGTGGCTGATTTCTTAGCTACACATCCTGTCTACGGTGGTGCGACTTTATGATCAGCACGATTGATACCGTATTACTGCGCATTGCTGAGAATGAATTACAGGTGTTGCTCTGGCAACGACCACAGGATAGCCGTGCATTTGCCGGTGAATGGGCCCTACCCGGTGGCTGGGTGTTGGAAGAACACGATCAAACACTGGAGCAAGCAACCTGCCGCATTTTGGAACAGAAGCTAGGTTTAAGACCCGACTATATCGAGCAAGTGGCGACTATCGGTAATCACCACCGCGATCCGGCGGGTTGGTCAATGACGGTTTTGCAGCTGGCGCTGATCCGTTACAGCCGTTCTGAACTAGCACATGCCGAGACGCAGTGGATATCGGTTGATGCAATACGT
>CAIZDF010000020.1 GCA_903931645.1 uncultured Tolumonas sp. | reverse complement strand
TTCTAAAATAAAAGAAGTTTTGCTATTTAACATTTCGTCAATCGCTCCATCAAGCTCTTCTCTATATTGAACTTTCTTAGCATTAACTCCATAAGCTTCTCCAATAGTTGTAAAATCAGGGTTTATCATTTCGGGCTCAACCCAGATGCCAAATTCCATGCCTAAATTGCGCACATGCGCTACCACTGGTTCCAGACCGTTCGGATATTTCTTCTCATCCAGATACCAGTCACCTAATGCAGCCCGATCATGGTCGCGGCCTTTAAACCAGCCATCGTCAATAATGAAACGCTCCACACCAAGGGCAGCTGCCTGTGTCGCCATCTGCATGATGTAATCCGGATCATGCTGGAAGTAGATCCCTTCCCACGTGTTCAAATGCACTGGGCGCGGTTTATCGGTAGGGAAGTGCAGAATTTGCTGACGTACAAACTGGTGGAAGGCGTGACTCATGCCATTCAGCCCATCTTTACTGTAAGTCGCATACAGCCAAGGCGTCGAAAGACTTTCATGCTCGGCGAGCTGAATTTCACCAGCAAAATAGAGTGCTTCGGCCTGCATAAAACGGCGGCCATCGGTTTTTACATCGGAACGCAGGCGGTGGTTACCACTCCAGCCAAAATGAAAGCCCCACACTTCACCTTGTTGTTCTTTAAAACCAGTAGTGCCTTGGATAAAAGCGGGAAAATTCTCATGAGAAGTGCGGCCACGACGGTTTTCCTGATGATAACCGCCATGTTTGAGATTCAGACGATGCGGTTGGAACTCGCGCACCCAGCGGCCATGAAACGCCAGCAAGTCATCAGCCCGTTCTGGTAAGGGTAGAGTTACCGCAAACCGATCGACCTGATAGGTTTCGGGCTTGAGATTGGTCAGCGTGTGTCGCAGTTGTAACACATCGGTCTGCGGGTCTAAACGTAATTCAATTTGGAGTTGTAACCCAGCAATAGTGTCTTTACTGATGAGTTGTAATGCATTTTGCTCTTCTGTCAGCGACTTAAAATGAAACACTGGCGACCAATCTTTGCCGTTGCGATGGCCCTCTAAACCGGGGCTACTGAATAAGCCGCGACCATGTTCCGGGCTCAGCGTGAGTGGGACATCGGCATCCAAACGACCATGAGGCACTGCGCGTTTTAGTGCTGAGAGAACGTTTACATTAAAGTCGGCGTGTAATTTTTCTCCCCAGTATAAGATTTCGACGGCAGGGGTGGTTTGCAGAATGAGCGTTGAATTGGTGCTATGTAATTTAACTATCTGAGCATTCATTGGAAATAGTCCTTCCAGATAACAAATTATTGATAGATATGGCGATATTATATTTTGTGGCGAGAATTATAAGTCGTCATGATTTGGGTGACTGTGATCGCAATATAATTATGGAATCGTTTACACCTGATTTGTGTTTTTACGTGGAAATGTGCCGTAGCGTTGAAATTTGGGCTGGTCAAAAACATGAATCGGGTTTATCGGTTAAACTTGAAATAAGGGCTGCTGGATTTTTCGGTGACGCTAAACTAACGTGATAAGAAGGCTGCTTATGAAGATCATTATTCGTTTGCTATGCCTGATCTCCATTTCCACATTACTGATTTTTTTCAGTGAAATAGCTGTCGCCATCACGGCTGAAACCCCAGATCAAACATCGTCTAACTTTTATGACTGGGCTTATGTATTAACCGAAATCATCTCCGGGTTATTGGTTATTGCTATCACCCTAGCTGGTTATGTTTTCTATCAAAATCGAAAATTAAAAGCTGAATTGTCTAAAAGCCAACAGCATGAAGATCGGTTGCGGACCTTGTATACCGCAATTGAGCAGAGCCCGGTTTCTGTCGTTATTGCTGGTGTTGATGCTTATATTCGTTATGTTAATCCGCAATTCACCGAGGTGACGGGTTATTCACCGACTGAGGTCATTGGGCAAAATCCGCGGATGCTCAGTTCTGGTTTAACCAGCCCAGCCGTCTATCAAGCCATGTGGAGTGCACTCTCTAAAGGAATTTCATGGTCGGGCGAATTTATCAATCGCCGTAAAAATGGTGAGATTTATTGGGAGCAGGCTTATATCTCGCCGGTCTATAACAAAGCCGGTCAAATCACACAATATGTCGCTGTGAAGCTGGATATCACCGAACGGAAACGGCGCGAGTTACACGAACATTCTCACAATCAAGTGCTGGAATTGCTATCCAAAGGTGCACCGCTAAAAACGATATTACTGGCGATAGTGCGGGGAGTTGAAGCGGAATACCCCAATATGATGTGTTCGGTTTTGTTGTTAGACAAAGAAGAGAAACACCTGTTGTATGGCGCAGCGCCTAGTCTCCCCGAATTTTACAATGAGGCGATTAATGGTGCAGAAATTGGGCTTGGAGTTGGTTCATGCGGCACAGCGGCTTTTACCGGTAAACGGGTTATTGTTGCCGATATTGCGACTCACCCTTATTGGACGGCCTACGCCAAATTGGCAGAAAGTGCCAGATTAGGGGCATGTTGGTCGGAACCAATTTATGGTTCTAAAAATAAAGTGTTGGGTACATTTGCTATTTATCATCATGAACAACACATCCCGAAAGCAGAGGATATTCGATTAATCGAGGAGTCAGCCAATCTGGCGGCAATAGCCATAGAGCGTTTCCAAGCGGCTGAAGCGTTACGGCTAAGTGAAGAGCGGCATCGTTGGTTGGCGCATTATGATGTGTTGACGGAATTGCCAAACCGCGTGTTGTTTTCAGATCGGCTGAAGCAAGCAATGCGGTTGAGTAACCGTTACAACAAAAAACTGGTCTTAATGTTTCTTGATTTGGATAAATTCAAACCTGTGAATGATAGTTTTGGGCACGACATCGGTGATTTGTTGTTAAAAGAGACAGCCAAACGAATGCAGCTATGTGTGCGGGCATCGGATACGGTTTGCCGGATCGGTGGTGATGAATTTGTGATCCTACTGCCTGAGGTGTCTGATCAACAAAGTGCATTCCTGATTGCTGAGAAAATTCGTCATGCGTTGAATCAGCCATTTCTGTTGGCAGGGTTGGAGTTAAACATTTCCTGCAGTATTGGTATTGCTCTTTACCCTGAACATGGCACGGATGAACTGACATTAACCAAAAATGCCGATCTCGCGATGTATCGTGCAAAAGAAAACGGTCGCAATCAGGCGCAGGTATTTTAAACTACCGGTCTGTCTGTTTATCTAAGGTTTCTGATGGCACTTAAAGCCACTATTTTTAAGGCAATGCTGAATATTGCCGATCTCGATCGCGGTGTTTATCTCGATGCCAACCTGACTCTTGCGCGTCATCCTTCCGAAACGGATCTACGTCTTATCGTCCGCCTGCTGGCATGGGCGCTGAATGCTCATGATGATTTAGCTTTTACCAAAGGCTTGTGCGCCGATGATGAGCCGGAACTGTGGTTGAAAAACTTACATGGTGGGATCGAGCATTGGATAGAAGTCGGTTTA
>CAIZDF010000019.1 GCA_903931645.1 uncultured Tolumonas sp. | reverse complement strand
TCTTAAGATCCTGTCTATGAGTGCCTGCATTTGTGTTCCGACTAAACTCATCAATTGTTCGTCGATGACATTTCCTTCCGCATCAAAGCCTCCGGCAAACGCATTAGCAAAAACTTCCGGTTTATTCAGCGGCTGCAAATCGAGGAAAACACAAACCTGGCGCAAGTGATACTGGGCGCGTGAGGTGCCCATACCACCACCTGCGCCCATGATGGCCACTGGTTTTCCTGCCAGAAGTGCATTGTTCGGTTCACGAGATGCCCAGTCGAGTATATTTTTCAGGGCTGGTGCCATCGAATAATTATATTCGGTGCAAGCCAACACCAAGGCATCCGCCTGTTCGATCTGTTCCAGAACCTGTTTTACCGCAGCGGGTTTCTCGGTAATGTCCGAATTGTAGAAGGGGATCTCCGTCAAATTTGCGATTTCCATGCTGACATTGACAGGTAATGCCGACTGAGCTGCACGTAACAGTCCTGAATTAGTTGATGCCTTACGCAGGCTACCCGTGATACCAATTAATTTGATGTTTTTCATATTTATTCCTGATGGATGATGATAATGAGTTCACACCGCGATGATGCCGTAATTGGCATAAATCGCGGTTATGGCAGTTAGGTGTTGGTAAGCCGTTTTACTCAAATAACAGAACCTGCTTCTTGGCCGAATTTCTGGTATTCACAGCGACATAAGCATCAACCGCGTGTTCAATCAGCCATGTAACATGATCGGGTGGTCGTAGTGATCCCGTTTCAAAACCAGCGCGAAGCTGATCGAAGATGCTGGCAATTTCGCGACCCGTTAGCTTCATGGTATCGACGCCAATCAGCTGTAATTGACGATGGTAGAAATCAATCAAATCAAACTCGACGCGTCGAATTCCCGTACTGGTGATCGCGATCTGGCGTCCTCCTTGGCGCAACGATTTTAATGCCATTTCAAATGAGGCTCCGCCCACCGCATCAAGCACTATGTCAGCGCCACGACCATCGGTCGCCAAAGCCACGGCGGCCAGAACATCTTGGTTACGCGAATTCACATAGACATCAGCCTCTGAGGGCCGGTCAGAAATGCCGACACCGATCACACGAGCGCCTTTCCAGTGTGCAATTTGGATGGCTGCATATCCAACTGCACCGCTACTGCCAGTGACCAGTAACGTTTCACCTGGTTGAATATTGCCCGCCACAACGAGGGCTGACCATGCGGTGATATAGGGGACACCAATTGTGGCTGCCTGAGCCATAGAGAGATTGGCAGGTTTGGCCGATAGCCATTCGACAGGCAGGCTAATGTATTCACTCTGTGCTCCATCGCGGATCACGCCGAAACCGGCGCCGCTACCCCATACTTCGCGTCCCTGCCACTCACCAGCAGAGACCACTTTACCGGCAAAATCTCGTCCAGGGGTTCGGGGCAGGGTGGCTGAAAATACGCCTGCGACATTCTTTACATCACTGGGGTTGATTGCCACAGCAATCACTTTGATGAGCACTTCACCTGGACGTGGCTCGGGTGTCGCTATCTCTGAAACACGAAGTACATCAGGTTGGCCGTATTCATTGAAACGCAATGCTTTCATCACTGGTTTCCTTTTGATCAGATAGTTCAGACATGCTGACCGCCGCTCCTGATCTCGACTGTAATGGGAGGGCGGTAGGGAGGTAGTTTATTTACAGGAAGAAATTTTCTGGCGCGCCATCACGCTTCATGTAGCCGTTATGAGATTGCTCTAATCGGATCTTCTGAAGCATCGTGTAGGCATTATTCTTCGTCATCACATCGGCACCGTTGAGGCGCTCGGCCCAACGTTTGCCATTGGAGGTGGTAATCTCGAGCACTTTCTTGGTGACATAGTTGGTCAGCGCAGAGAAGAAATTTTCTTCCGCAGCACGGAAAGCACCTTTATATGCACCATCGCCCATATCTTTGATGAAATGTTCCAACTCAACGGTTTGCAGCGCTTCGCGTGAGAAGCGAATGATGTCGTGTGTATATTCACGCGCTGTAAGCACATCGTCGCGCGTACCGTAACGCGATACATGGCCGCAGATGACATAATCAAAATCGTATTCAAGGATCTGATCATGTGCTTCAATCCAACCACTAATATTTTCTGAAGAGTCACAATCTTTGAACGCGACCCAGCCCGGGGCAAGAATATCGATAGCAGCGAGCACTTTCTGTTTGGGTGCGTAGATGAAGATATTACCTTCGCTGTGGTTCTGCCCCTTGTAGGAAAGCTCCAATATGAAACCGTTCACCTCAAGAGTCATCTCTTTGGAAAAGGTAATGGTTGGCACTGGGCGATCGGGATCTGGGAAGCGGGTCAGCAGCTCTTTGGTTTTTTCGTGTGCGATACGAATGATGTTCGGTCCAAACATTGAGGCAGCACCAATGTGGTCGGCATGCCAGTGGCTGTAGATCATATGTGTGACCGGTTCATCGGTGACGCTGGCAATGGCCTCAAGCAGACGCTCGCCAAGCGAGGGTGGTGCATCAACAACAATTACGCCCTTACCGGTACGCACGAACATGCAATCATACCAACCGGCTGTGACCCAGTAGACCCCATCACGTAACTCTTCGACGTGATAGCCCTTACTAATGCGATCGGGTAGATATAAGCTGCCGTAAGATTCTTCGGGTGGTGCGGCATAATCTTCAATTTTGCTGTACGGAAAACCGGCCTGACCGAGATTATCGACATACCATTGAGGGATGCATTCGCACAGGCCGTTGG
>CAIZDF010000018.1 GCA_903931645.1 uncultured Tolumonas sp. | reverse complement strand
TCAACGACGGCGTATTCGGCATGCAACGGACAATATTCTGGTGTCCGTTCAGCAAACCTTGCAAACGTGCAACGCTGACACCGGCTGCAATAGAGATGAATAGCTTATTACCAAAATCACCAATAACTGGGGCTAGTTGTGCCAGCATTTCCGCCATAAATTGTGGTTTAACGGCCAAAACGATCACATCGGCATTTTTTACCGCAGCAACATTGTCATTGCTGCCAGTAATACCAAATTCTTTACCCAGCTCTTGTGCTTTCAGGGCATCAATATCTGTGGCATGGATTTTACTACCTGGAAAACCAGCATTGATTAATCCGCTGATCAGGCTGCGGGCCATATTACCGGCACCAATAAACGCAATATTTCTTTGTTCCATGATTCCTACTTATATTCTCTGCTGCCGAAGATCGCTGTACCAATTCGCACCATGGTGCTGCCGCAACTGATTGCCAGTGGCATGTCATCTGTCATGCCCATGGATAATGTATCTACAGATGGATATTGGGATTTTAATTGGTTAAATAGTTGTTGCATATGCAGAAAGTTATCACGAACTACGTTCATGTCATCGGTATTTTCAGCAATTGTCATTAACCCGCGTAGTTTTAAGCGTGGGAATTGGCTAATTATGCCAGCCAGGCCAAAAACTTCATCAGCATTAATACCCGATTTGGTCTGTTCTCCGCTAATATTAATCTGAAGGCAGATATTCAGTGCCGGGAGATGTGCTGGTCGTTGTTCATTCAGTCGTTGAGCTATTTTTTCGCGATCAACGCTATGTACCCAGTCAAAATGTTCAGCGACAGGTTTTGTTTTATTAGATTGCAACGGGCCGATGAAATGCCATTCGATATCAGCATACTCGGTATTAGTTTGTAACAGTTGGATTTTTGGGATCGCTTCCTGAACATAAGATTCACCAAATTGCCGTTGACCGGCTTGATAGGCGGCATATATCGCCTCTATCGGTTTGGTTTTACTAACAGCCAGCAACTGCACGTCATCCGGTGCGCGGCCGGCCTGATGGGTGAGTGAAGCGATCTGATCTTTTATGGCGAGCAAGCGCGATGCTATGTCATTCATTGGTTCAGTTTTTGTTGGGAGTGGGATAAATAATGGATATAACAGAATTATTGGCCTTTAGTGTAAAGCATAACGCATCAGATCTGCATCTTTCTGCAGGGCAACCGCCGATCATTCGTGTTGATGGTGATATCCGTCGTATTAATTTACCGCCACTGGAGCATCGTCAGGTGCACAGTCTGGTGTACGACATCATGAATGACCATCAGCGGAAGGTGTTTGAAGAAGATCTGGAGGTAGACTTCTCGTTTGAGATCCCGAATCTGGCCCGCTTCCGTGTGAATGCGTTTAATCAAAGCCGTGGAGTGGCTGCGGTGTTCCGTACCATTCCAAGTAAAGTTTTGACATTGGATGATCTAGGCGCACCGCCGATCTTCCAGACCATCGCGGAAAACCCAAGAGGTTTGGTGTTGGTTACCGGGCCAACCGGTTCGGGTAAATCAACCACGCTGGCAGCGATGGTGGATTATATTAACGAAACACATAACCACCACATCATTACCATTGAAGACCCTATCGAATTTGTGCATCAGAGTAAGTCATGTCTGGTGAACCAACGTGAAGTTTATCGTGATACCAAGAGTTTTAATGCCGCGTTACGTTCTGCCTTGCGTGAAGATCCGGACATTATTCTGGTGGGTGAAATGCGTGACTTGGAAACCATTCGTTTGGCGTTAACAGCGGCAGAAACCGGGCATTTGGTGTTTGGGACGCTGCATACTACCTCCGCGGCCAAAACAATCGACCGTATTATCGACGTATTCCCTGGTGCTGAAAAAGACATGGTGCGTTCGATGTTGTCAGAATCCATGCGTGCCGTTATCTCGCAGACTTTGTTAAAGAAAAATGGCGGTGGTCGTATTGCCGCTCATGAAATCATGATCGGTATTCCAGCCATTCGTAACTTGATTCGTGAAGATAAAGTTGCGCAGATGTATTCAGTCATTCAGACGGGGATGGTGCATGGCATGCAAACCATGGACTATTGTTTGAAACAGCTGGTTGCCCGAGGGGTAATTTCTGTTCATGATGCAAAAGCCAAGGCAGTTGATCCCAACTCAATAGTGTGAGGATAAGGCTATGGAATTGGCTAATTTGTTACGTACTTTAGTGGATGAAAAAGGCTCAGATTTATTTATCTCTGTGGGTATTCAGCCTGCAATTAAAGTGAACGGTAAACTACGTCGTCTGGGTGATACTGAGTTGGACGAACATGACGTACTTTATATGGTGCGTCAAACAATGACCGAAGATCGTTATCAGGTTTATGTGGACAGCAGGGAGGCAAATTTTGCTATTAACTGCCCAGGCATAGGCCGGTTTCGTGTCAGTGCTTTCTGGCAACAGGATTTTCCGGGTTGTTCCATTCGTCGTATTGAAACCGTGATCCCAACCTGTGAAGAGCTATTTTTACCGTTGTCGATTAAAGAGTTGGCGATGGCAAAACGTGGTTTGATTTTATTCGTCGGTGCAACTGGGGCGGGTAAATCAACCACGCAGGCGGCGATGATTGGTTATCGTAACCGTCATGCTAATGATCACATTCTGACCATTGAAGATCCGGTGGAATTTGTGCACCAGCACGATCGTTGTTTGATCACACAACGAGAAGTCGGTTCGGATACGCTTTCTTTTGACGATGGTTTGAAAAGTGCTTTGCGTCAGGCCCCTGATGTGATTCTCATCGGTGAAATTCGTTCAGAAGAAACCATGGAATTTGCGTTATCGTTTGCCGAAACGGGGCATCTTTGTATGGCCACATTGCATGCGAATAATGCCAATCAGGCCATCGAACGTATTTTGCACTTAGTGCCACCATCAAAACATCGTCTGTTGATGTAC
Source organism: uncultured Tolumonas sp. (assembly GCA_903931645.1). Lineage (GTDB taxonomy): Bacteria > Pseudomonadota > Gammaproteobacteria > Enterobacterales > Aeromonadaceae > Tolumonas. The sequence goes on along the minus strand of CAIZDF010000018.1, from coordinate 8,791 downwards.
GATTTGGCGTTTAACTTAAAAGCAATTGTCGCGCAGCAATTGGTCCCCACGTTGGATGGTACAGGGCGTCGTGCCGCGTTTGAAGTGATGCTCAATTCACCGCTGATCAGTGATATTTTGCGCAAAGGCGAAGTTCATCGATTAAAAGAAACAATTTCGCGTTCACGTGAACTCGGCATGACGACTTTTGACCAATCCTTGTTGGAATTGTATAAACAAGGTGTGATTGGATTTGACGAAGCACTGGCGTTTGCTGATTCCAGTAATGAAATGCGCGTCATGATCAAGCTGGCTGCAGGTGGTAAATTTGATTCCGGTATGATGGATAATATCACGGTCTCATAAGGCTTCACTGCCACAATAACAGGATGAACGTGGTAACATGTTGATAACAAGTTACTACTTCATCCTTTTTTGTTGAGGTTTTTATGCTGGCTGTGCTTTCTCCCGCCAAATCGTTAGATTATGAATCTCCGCTCACAACCTCGCGTTTTTCTGAGCCTCAGTTAATGCATGAATCAGCACTGCTGATTGAGCAATTACGCCAGTTTACGCCGGCAGATATTGCTTCATTGATGAGTTTAAGTGACAAACTGGCGGGTTTAAATGTTGCTCGTTATGCACAGTGGCAGCCGGTTGCGACCCCAGAGAATGCGCGCCCTGCGCTGCTTGCTTTTAACGGTGATGTTTATTCTGGCTTAGCGGCACAAGATTTTAATGACGTGGATTTGGATATAGCGCAGCAGCATATTCGCATTCTTTCCGGTTTGTATGGTTTGTTACGCCCGCTTGATTTATTGCAACCTTACCGGCTGGAAATGGGCACTAAACTGACTAATTCCCGTGGCAAAGATCTGTATGCCTTTTGGGGTAATATCATTACTGAGCACCTGAACCAGACATTGCAAGAACAAGGTGATGATATCTTGCTGAATCTGGCATCCGATGAATATTTTAAATCGGTGCGAGTAAAACAACTGGCGGGGCGAGTGATCACGCCCATTTTTCAGGATGAGAAAAACGGCAAATACAAGATCATCAGTTTCTACGCGAAAAAAGCACGTGGATTGATGGCGCGTTATTTAGTCAAAGAACGCATCACTAAACCGGAACAATTGCTGGATTTTACTGTCGCTGGTTATGGTTATTGCCCGGAGCTATCAACAGAAAACAAGCTGGTGTTTCGTCGGCCAGAAGGCGTTATAGCAGAATAAATCGAGGTTTGTATACTCAGTTTTTCCGCCTGCTGTCAGGATCAGGCGGAAAAAAGAGGTTAGAAAATAGAGCTGCAGATTACTTTTCTGCGGTCGCTTTTTTCTCAGCTTCAGCGGCTTTCTGAGCGTGTTTTTTGGCCCAGTCTGGTTTGCCTTTGTTCTTGCTGACACGATGACGGATTTTCTCTTTCGGTTTTTTCTCGTCTTTCTTGTCGTCTTCTTTTTTATCTTTACGCTTACCGGCTGGTTTGCTGACCTTATGTTGCGGGCGCAGGCTATCAACCACACGGCGCATCATTTTTTCTTCGGTGTAACGCTCAACGCGTTCCATCATACCAACGTCATGTGCTTCAACCAGGTTGATGGCACAACCTTTTTTACCGGCACGACCGGTACGGCCGATACGGTGAATATAGGTATCGGCTGAACGAGGCATGTCGTAGTTGAATACATGGCTTACGTCCGGCAAGTCGATACCACGCGAAGCAACATCGGTAGCAACCAGAATTTTTACACGCTCAGAACGGAATTTATTGAGTGCTTCAATACGCTTCTCTTGTTCCATCTCACCGCGTAACCATGCGCAATCAATACCACTGGCCTGCAGTTGGCTCACCAGTTCCGCTAAACGTTCGCGGGTTTTAACAAAAATAATGCTGCGTGTGACGTCTTCCTGTTGCAATAAGTGCTTCAGCAACTGGAATTTATGCTCAGCGGTATCGGCAAAATAGACCAACTGTTGGATCTTTTTGCGTTCACTGCGTGGTGGCTCGGCAAATAACTCTGCCGGATCTTTTAATAAATCTTCAGCAAATTTTCTCAGACCAGCACCTTCCAGCGTTGCTGAGAACAGCATGGTCTGTTTACGCCAGCGCGCTTCGGCAGCGATACGATCGACATCGCCGATAAAGCCCATGTCTAACATGCGATCGGCTTCGTCGAGCACCAGAATTTCAATGTCACGACTGTCAAAGCGTTCATCTTCGATGTATTGCATCAGACGGCCTGGGGTCGCAATGATGATATCAACCGTTTTTTCCAAGGCGGGCAGTTGCTTCTCTTCGGCAACACCACCGATGATGCTGGCCACTTTCAGATGCGTGTAAGCGGCCAGTGCTTCGGCTTGTTCGGTAATTTGCAGTGCCAGTTCACGCGTCGGTGTTAAGATCAATGCCCGCGCTGGGCCGGGGCGACGGCGCGGGAAGTCGATCATATGCTGCATCATCGGCAGCAAGAAGGCGGCGGTTTTACCGGTACCGGTCGGCGCGGAAGCCATTACGTCCCGTCCTTCCATCGCCACTGGGATCACCTGTGTTTGAATGGTGGTCGGGCGTGTGAAACCCAACTCTTCTACGGCTTGTAGCAGAATGGGATCCAATTCTAAGGATTCAAAAGACATAAACGACTTCCTGACTTACAAATGAGGGCGCACATTATAGGCAAGTATGGCGTAAAATTCGCAGCTATTTTAGTGTTACTGAAAATTCGGAAGATGAAAGATCCTTATGGGCGGTCATAGCTTTACTTTTAAACAGTTTCAGATTGAACAAGATCGCTGCGCGATGAAGGTCGGTACTGACAGTATTGTGCTCGGCAGTTGGGTGCCCGTCATGGGGGCAAAACGTATTCTGGATATTGGAACGGGCACGGGCATTCTCGCCTTGATGCTGGCACAACGCACGGCCCAGCAGGTACAAATTGATGCGGTGGAATTAGATAGCGATGCAGTGAAACAGGCTGAGGAGAATATTAACGGCTCTCCGTGGCGTGAGCGTATTCGTATTATCCGGCATGATATCCGTACTTTTCAGGCGCCATATTACGATTTGATCATCAGCAATCCACCCTATTTTGTGCATGGGCAGACACTGCCTGACGCCGCGCGACAGCGGGCACGGCATACCGGTGAATTAGATCAAACAGCTTTACTACACAGTGCTGAACGTTTGCTGGCGCCATTGGGAAAACTGGCGTTGGTGTTGCCGGTGGAACAAGGTGAGCAGTTAATTACCTTGGCGGGTGAACTGGGCTGGCATTTGCAGCGGCGCTGTTTGGTGGAAACCAAACGCGGCAAAACACCGAATCTGGTGTTATTGCTGTTAAGTCGCAAGGCAACTGAAACAGAGGAAGAGCAACTTTGTCTGCGCGAGACCGATAATCGTTACTCTTCCGAATTTATTGCGCTGGCTGATGAATTTTATCTGCGCATGTCAGCGTAATGCGGTATTAAAGCTGGGTTATCTCTTCTAACACTTGTGGCAGCCATTTTTGCAGGCGCTCGTCGGTTTGTTCATATTGCGTGATGTCATCCAGCGCCAGCCCGCAAAAATAGCTGCCATCGGCAACCAAGGCTTTCGAAGCGTCAAACTCATAGCCTTCATTGGGCCAGTAACCCACGATCTGACAGCCTTTGGCCAGCAGTTTGTCGTGCAATAACCCCATTGCATCTAAAAACCACTCGCCATAGGTTCCCTGATCACCCAGACCAAATAACGCCACGATTTTACCGCTGAGATCGACTTCATCGATCACATCCCAGTTATTGGCCCAATCGGTTTGAATCTCACCAAAATCCCAGGTTGGAATGCCTAAAAACAGAATGCTGTAGTCGGCCATTTTGCTGACAGGCGTATCGGCAAGATTATGGATCGTGATGAGATCAGCACCCAGAATAGATTGGATTTTTTCCGCTACAATTTCGGTGTAACAGGTGCTGGAGCCGTAAAACAGACCAATTTGCATAATGATTTCCAGACAACAAAATGGATTCCATGTTACAAAAGTGCAGCGCGGATCGCCAACAAAGGTAACAAATTAGTAATGAAACAAGATAATCCTCTGATTGAGCAGTTTTTGGATATGTTATGGCTGGAACGCGGGTTGAGCGATAACACCATCTCTTCCTACCGGACTGATCTCTATAAGCTGAATGACTGGCTCGACAGTAAGGCTTCTTCTTATCTAACGCTTGATACCTTGTTGCTGCATAACTATCTGGCATGGCGGATCGATCAAGGTTTTAAGGCAACGTCAACCGCGCGTTTACTCAGCGCGTTGCGCCGTTTTTACCAATTTTTAATTCGCGAACAGTTACGGGCCGATGACCCAACCGTGGCGTTGGATGGTCCTAAACTACCATTACGTTTACCGAAAGATATCAGCGAGGAGCAGGTGGAAGCGCTGTTGTCTGAGCCGCGCGTGCAAGACCCTATTGAGTTACGTGATAAAGCGATGCTGGAACTGCTGTATGCCACTGGCTTGCGTGTTACCGAATTGGTGAGCCTGCAAATCCATCAGTTGGCGTCTAACATGGCGTATGTACGGGTTACTGGCAAAGGCAATAAAGACCGCCTGGTGCCAACAGGCGAAGAGGCGCAATACTGGATCCAGCGTTTTATGCGCGAAGGGCGTATGACGCTGCTGCATGAACAATCATCGGATGTGCTGTTTCCCTCTAACCGTGCGCAGCATATGACCCGCCAGACATTCTGGCATCGCATTAAACTCTATGCAGTGCGGGCCAATATTAATTCTGATCTGTCACCGCATACGCTGCGACATGCTTTTGCCACACATTTATTGAATCATGGTGCTGATTTACGTGTTGTGCAGATGCTGCTCGGCCACTCGGATCTTTCGACTACGCAGATCTATACCCATGTAGCGCAGGCACGTTTGCAAGAATTACATCAGGAACATCATCCGCGCGCATAACGCCGGATTAAGTACGGGAGAACATAATGTCGAATAAAGCAATTAGCGTATTTTCATTAAGTCTGTTGGCGTTAATGGTGTCATCCGCGATGGCGGAACAAGTTGTTGAGAGCCAGATCGCTGCGGTAACGGTTTACCCTTCCTCGGCCACGGTCACGCGAACGTTTACGGTTGAATTACCCGCTGGGCCGCAGACAGTTCTGGTCGCCGGCTTACCATCCACGCTGGATGAAAATTCACTGCGGATCACCGGCAGTGGCGATAAAGGCAGTTCAGTGGCGAGTGTCGAGCTCAAAAATGAGGTACGCAGCGAACTGGTGTTGCCACGCGCAAAAGAATTACAAGATAAGCTGACCGCGCAATTGGATCAGCAAGCATTATTACAAGCCGATGAGTTGGCACTGAACACTCAGCAAACCTATCTGCAAAAACTGGCAGAACAAGGTGGGGCAGCGAAAACAGAGAAGAACACAGAGGCTAATTCGGTTACGCAATGGCGTGCGGGTTGGCAGACGCTGGGTGCCGGGATGAAAGAGATTGGTGCGGCGAAAGTCGCGCTGGCACGTGATATCCGCACCCTGAAACAGCAAATTGAGGTGACGCAGCGCGAACTGGAGCAGCTCAATAATCGTCAGCAGGACAATAAAATTGCCTTGGTACATCTGCAATCGGTGGGTGGCAAGTTAGCGATGAAGCTGAGTTACCAGCTGAATCAGGCCAGTTGGTATCCGGTCTATGACGCCAATCTTGATACGCAGCAAAGTAAATTGGCCGTCACTCAAGCAGCCTATGTGCAGCAAAACAGCGGCGAAAATTGGGATAATGTCGCGCTGACTCTTTCGACATTGCAACCCAGTGCAGCGGTAGAGCCTCCGGCACTTTCCAGCTGGTGGATTGATTATCAACGCCCAGTCCCTCGGAACACATTAATGAAATCTGCAGGTGCCGTCGCTGATGCGGCGATGCCGGAAATGATGGTGGCAGCTGCACCGGTAGCCGAGCAGCGGGCGACGGTGATTGATAGCGGATATCATGTTTCTTATCAGATCCCTGGCAAAATCAATGTTAATTCCAGCGAAGAAAAGCAACGGGTCGTCTTGCAGCAACAGCAGTGGCCAGTGGCACTGAATTTACAGGCTGTACCGCGTCTGGATTCACATGCTTATCTGTATGCCAGAGTGGAAAACCCGTCCTCCACACCGCTGTTGCCGGGGGAATGGTTATTACAACGTGATGGCGTCAGAGTAGGTCGGGTTGATCAGCCATTATTAGCCCCGAAAGATCAAATCGCGATGGGTTTTGGTGCTGATGATGCAGTGAAACTGGAATGGCAGACGCTGAAAGATGAAGCCGGTGAATCAGGAGTGCTGAATAAACAGCAAACGCTGCAACGTCATTATCAACTTAAAGCCATTAATGGCCACCCGAAACCGATCTCACTGACCGTGTTAGATAGCTGGCCAGTTTCCAAACAGCAAGATATTAAGGTTTCAACGTTAGATGGGACTGCGGCACCGAAAGAGCAAAATGTGAATCAGCAAGCTGGTGTGCAGCGTTGGGAATTACCGTTACCAGCCGGCAAAACCGCGACATTAGATACCGGCTATCAGGTTGCTTATCCGCAAGACAAACAGATCGATAATCTTTGATCCTTGCTAATCAGACTGCTGCGGGCTAACGTGCCCGCAGATCCAGCTCAAATACTCTGACAGATAATTCATGATGACTTTTAAACTTCGCCGCCGTCCACAGGTCGATGACTCCTTTTTACCTGCCGATATGCCTGCCCGTTTACGCCAGATTTATGCCAGCCGCGGTATCACGCATGTCGATGAATTAAATCGCTCTGCCGGTAATTTATTAGCCCCGCAAGGGCTGAAAGATTTACCGCAAGCGTTGGCGTTACTCACCAACGCTTTGCAGCAGCAACAACGAATTATTATCGTCGGCGATTTTGACTGCGACGGCGCCACTAGCACAGCCTTAATGACGCTGGCTTTGCGTGCCATGGGCGCGCAAAACGTCGCCTATTTAGTGCCTAATCGTTTTGAATATGGCTATGGTTTAAGCCCGGAAATTGCCATGCTGGCGGCTCAGCAAAATGCAGAATTACTGATCACGGTTGATAATGGTATTTCCAGTCTGGCGGGTGTCGAAACAGCACGCCAACAGGGCATGAAGGTATTGATCACCGATCACCATTTGCCCGGTACTGAATTGCCGCAAGCCGATGCAATAGTGAACCCGAACCAGCATGGTTGCGGATTTGGCTCAGGTAATCTGGCTGGTGTTGGCGTGGCGTTTTATCTGATGGCAGCGTTAAAAAGTCATTTGCAGCAACTCGGCTGGTTTACTCAGCAAAACATTACTGCACCGAATGTTGCTGATTATCTCGATCTGGTGGCACTTGGTACAGTTGCCGATGTGGTGGCGCTGGATAACAACAATCGCATTTTAGTGCATCAGGGGTTACAGCGTATTCGTGCGGGTAAATGTCGGGCGGGTATTAAGGCACTATGTGAAGTGGCCGGGCGCGAACTGTCACGTCTTACGGCCAATGACTTAGGCTATTTTTTAGGCCCGCGTCTGAATGCGGTTGGGCGTCTTGATGACATGACCATGGGTATCGCCTGTCTGCTTTCCAACGATGAAAACGTCGCTCGTCATTTGGCCTCACAAATGGATGCCTTAAATCAGGAACGTAAGGCCATTGAAGGCAGCATGCAACAAGAAGCGCTGGCAACGTTATCGCGTTTGAAAGCATTGGAAGGTGAATTACCTGCGGCCTTAGTTTTGCATCAGGATGATTGGCACCAAGGGGTCGTAGGTTTAGTTGCGTCGCGTATCAAAGAGCAATATCACCGCCCGGTATTTGCGTTTGCGGAAAGCAGTGATGATGAACTAAAAGGCTCTGGCCGCTCTATTCCTGGCTTACATATGCGTGATGCGCTGGAACGTTTAGATCAACTGCATCCAGGGTTGATCAGTAAATATGGCGGTCATGCGATGGCTGCTGGGCTGTCGTTGCCAAAAACGAGCTTAGAACCTTTCCGTGAGAAATTTACTGCGCTGGTGGCTGAATGGCTCACTCCAGAACAGCTGACTGGTACGGTATTAACTGACGGTGAACTACTGGCGCAAGAGTTTACGCTGGAGATGGTTGAAGCGTTACGCAATGCCGGGCCGTGGGGACAAGCATTTCCTGAACCTTGCTTCGATGGTGTATTCCATCTGCGTCACCAAAAACTGGTGGGGAGCAAACATCTGAAAATGGAAGTTGAAGTACCAGGTGGACCTCGTTTGGATGCCATTGCGTTTAATATTGATTTGAATTGTTGGCCAGATGCCTCAGTCTGGCAAGTGCAGTTGGTTTATCGGTTGGATATCAATGAGTGGCGTGGTCAGCGGTCGGTGCAATTATTGGTCGAGCAGGTCGTTGCTATTAGGTAAAAAAGCCCCGCAATAAACGGCGGGGAAATTCCGGTTTCTTCTTTTTCATTTCAAAAGATGAGAGAGCGTAAATTAAGCATGGTTTAAAAAACAAAAGCCGACAATAAAATTTGTCGGCTTTTACATTTTTTAGCAGCGTTATTCTTGTTGGCTAGAGAATAAAGTGCGCGACTTTGCTGTTTAAATCAGCGGCATGCGTTTGTAGTTTGTAGGCATCTTCCTGTGCTTGAACCGCATCATCAGCCAATTCATCTGCAACATCTTTAATTGCTGTAACGTTGGTGGTTATTTCACTGGTGACATGGCCAGGGCGAGATCATGAACGTTTTCTAAGCAAATTCAGACGCTTTGACCTACAGATCGAATTGTGATCTTATACTCCCTTTTCTTGGGAGCCATCCATGCAGCTCGAT
>CAIZDF010000017.1 GCA_903931645.1 uncultured Tolumonas sp. | reverse complement strand
TGCCACAATTATCGAAGCGCCGACGTCTACAAAAAATAAGCAAAACCAACGCGATCCAGACATGCATCAAACCAAGAAGGGCAATCAATGGCATTTTGGTATGAAAGCACATATCGGCGTTGATGCGAAAAGTGGTTTGACACATACACTGGTGACAACGTCAGCCAATGAACATGACCTAAACCAGCTAGAAAACTTATTACACGGACAAGAAGAATTTGTCTCAGCTAATGCGGGTTATCAAGGTGCAGAGAAACGAGAAGCCTTGAAAGAGGTCGATGTTGACTGGTTGATAGCGGAGCGTCCAGGCAAAGTCAGAACCTTAAAACAGCATCCACGGCTAAATAAGGTTGCAATACGAATTGAATATTTGAAAGCCAGCATCCGCGCAAAGGTTGAACATCCATTCCGGATCATCAAACAGCAATTTGGCTTTGTAAAAGCCCGATATAAAGGGTTGGCAAAAAATGACAACCAATTAGCGATGTTATTTGCACTGTCCAATCTGGTTCGCGTCGACCAAATGTTGCGATATAGCAGAAGTGTATCTGAAATCCGGTAATAAGCCGGAAATACCGATAAACAGAGGGAAAGTTATTCTATAAATGAGTGTATTTGAGAATTATTGAAACAATAAATTCAAATTGAGCTGAGTTGAATTAATGAAGGACATATCCCTGACTTGTTCGCAACTTCCCTAGGTAAATCAGTATCTACGGTGATATGTGAAATACCTTGTTTATCTGAAGCATAAGCCATAGGTAACTGGTCATAAGCTGGAGCCAGTGCAAAAGGCATTTGACCATCACAAAGGAAAGACAGATTGCCGCCGTGCATATCACTGTTGGCAATCAACCGCCCAAAACAAAACAGCAGTTGAATAATAGGCAATGCACCTACCGCAATAATGCTCTGTTCTGCCAGTTGTTTTGCAATCACAGGCCAACGTTGGTCCCGACTGCCAACAAACTCCAAGTCGAGCGCTTTCAACGACACAACCCCACGTCGCCCGGAACCCGCACAATCAAAACGACGAATAACTAAAAATTGATAGTGGCCAGCACGAAACAACATTGTTTGTGCAGCAGGAATGCCCGCATCATTCAAAACAGACAAAGCAGAATGTTCAGCAATCAACAAATCAGCTTGGCGTTCTGCATCTGCAAACTTCACGATGCCGGGCCCGTAACTTTCGATGTCACAACAAAACTTAGGTTGATCACCAGAAATCAGCGTCTGACAAAATTCCTTTGCCTGTTCAGCCAATAGAGGCAACTCAGAGAGGGAATACGAGTGATTTTCGGCTACCTGGTAACGCTTTAAATCTTTATCCCCGATCAGCAAATTACCGATAGCATCAACGGGATATTCAGAAAGTAACTGAAGCACAACCGGATCTGACCAATCACGCAAATCAGATGAGAATTCAGGATGTTGTTTTAATACCTGTTTTGCATAAATACGCCCGGCAAACCCTTGCGGTAGCCGATCGAACAACCACCAAGGCACTTCATCAATATTTTCAATGAACTCTGTTTTCGCATCGGTAGTAATTCGGTAAATGGGGGTGGTCATATCAATCTGACATCTCATAAAAACCACGAAAACCGACGTTCACATACTGGGGTTCGGAATAGATAAATGGTTCATGATGATGACCATGGATAATTTGTTTTACACCTAACGAATCCGCTAATTCATCAATGACGGCGAATCCATGCGGATGTGCGCCAGGTGCTTCATGACAGACCAGAACGTCAGCCTTCTGGTCTTTAAATAACTCTAAATCATCAGGAAAAATGCTGCTTCGATGCTTGAGCGGTAAGCCACCACGCCACCGATTCCCTTTGCCACAACGGGCAATGAAATCAGCTTTAGTTCGATATCGAGGATTTTCTGGTGGATACCAAATTTGCCCTCTGAATACGCCGCCTAACCCAGCAATTCGCAATCCACCAATATTCATTACCTTACCGTGTAGGTTTCCATCCGATAACGAGGAATGAAATAAGTGGTCATAGCAATACACATGATCTGTATCATGGTTACCATGAATGAACCACACCTCTGTTAAATCCAGAATTGGCGCAAATACCGTTTCAAAAGGCTGAGGCAAATCGAGGTCACCCAACAAAATGACGGCAGCAGGTCGAGTTTGCCGTACTCGATCAAAAATGTGCTCGAATTGTCCATGTGGGTCACCACAAAATAAAATCATTCTGATTCCTTCTGCTTTACGTGGTAAGTCAGCAATTAAATTGCTCTTGCAACCAAAATCTTTATCAGAAATAAATGAGCGTAATAGCATTCGCCATCATGCCTTAAACCTCATTGTACAGAACACTTTCGACTGTTAGCATGGATTCATAAGGGCACCGACCAGTTTGGCCCGATAAAGGCTTATAAACCTATTCATTCGAGGCATTCCACACTAATGAACGACGCAGACCATAACCGACGGCCGATCAAAGCAAGATCTAGCATATGCTCGAAAAAAGCGGCCTCATTTTTAGTAAAAACAAATGTTTCACCCAATCAAATATCTTTAATCAGTATATTTTTTGCGGGAATTGGGGCCATGTTCTTAAGCTGGTACCCAACTCCTGTCGGATTACTGGTCTGCGCTGCAGCTATTCAAGGACGGCTTGTATGTAACCTACTCGATGGAATGGTTGCCATTGAAGGCGGAAAAAAGTCACCTTTAGGTCAAATATATAATGAGTTTCCAGATCGGATCGCAGATTCATTACTTTTCGTTGCATTAGGCTACGCAATTCAACTTCCATCAATTGGCTGGCTTGGTACTTTAGCTGCTGCACTTACCGCATATATACGGGTTTTTGGTGGTTCATTAGGTTTACAACAAGATTTTCGAGGACCAATGGCTAAACAGCATCGAATGGCGATTATGACACTCGCTTGTATATTGGGTGCTATTGAGGAAAAACTATGGAATTCAATGTATGCACTAAATATTGCACTAGTGATCATAACTCTCGGGGCTTTAATTACATGCGTCACTCGCACCCAAGCAATAGCAGTTCAACTTAATGCTCAAAATAGCTGATCCTATGTGGCTATCAAAGTTATTCATTGGCTTGGTTAAAATATTAATTGGAGCGTCTCCACGATGGCTCGGTTCAGTGCCATCCCCAACACAACGGATCTATTTTGCTAACCATTCAAGTCACCTCGATACCATCGCTATTTGGTCAGCTTTACCACCTGATTTAAGAACAAACACTCGACCTGTGGCCGCTGCAGATTATTGGAATAGAGGCGCTGTAAGGAAGTTTATTGCATCAAAAGTACTGAATGTTGTCTTCATAGAAAGAATAAAGAGTAAGGCTAAAGCTGATCCATTACTGCCATTGATGAACGCATTAAATGAGGGCAATTCACTTATTATCTTTCCGGAGGGGACGCGGAATGAGCAAGCGCTACCAAACCAATTCAAAGCGGGTCTATTCCATCTTGCAGAACATTTCCCGAATGTAGAGTTAATCCCTGTTTATCTTGAGAACTTACATCGTTGCATGCCCAAGGGGACGTTTTTCCCTGTACCACTGATCTGTACAGTCCGATTTGGGAAAAAACTGGTTCGGAATACAGATGAAAGCAAAGTAGTTTTTTTAGAACGGGCCCGCAATGCGGTAATGGAGCTAGCATGACTGTACAAGATAAGTTTTTCTGGTTGATAAGCGGGATCGTTACTCTTCTGATAGTAGCATCAGCTATTGGTGGGTTTCTTTCTTTTCGAGTCAAAAACGATACCAATCAAGCAGTAATAGAAAACTTAAATATTCGTGTGAAAGCATGGTGGATCATGGTGGCTATTTTTGCGATCTCCTTTTTGCTTGGGAAAGTCGCAACGATTGTATTGTTCGCTCTTGTTTCCTTTTTTGCTTTGAGAGAATTCATTACGCTGACACCAACTAAAGCTGGAGATCATCGAGCTTTATCTCTGGCATTCTTTGTACTTATTCCTGTGCAATACTATTTAATTAACATTGAGTGGTACTCTCTTTTCACAATTTTTATTCCTGTATATGGATTTCTTATCCTGCCTTCTTTATCCGTAATAACCCAAGATACTGAAAATTTTCTAGAGCGAAGCGCAAAAATACAATGGGGGATCATGGTTACTATCTATTGTATTAGCCATGTACCAGCCCTGCTGTTACTCAATATTCCTGATTATTCCGGACAAAATGCACTGCTACTCTTTTATATGCTGCTTGTAGTACAAATAAGCGATGTTCTTCAATATGTCTTTGGGAAGCTTTTTGGCAAAACTAAAATTGCACCCGTTGTCAGCCCATCGAAGACGGTTGAGGGATTCATTGGCGGGATAATTGGAGCAACTGTCATTGGTACAGCTATGTGGTGGATCACTCCGTTTTCACCACTTCAGGCAGCAGGAATGGCATTCGTTACAGTGTTAATGGGTTTCTTAGGTGGACTTGTTCTTTCTGCAGTAAAACGGAGCTTGGGCGCAAAAGATTGGGGAACAATGATCAAAGGCCATGGAGGAATGATGGATCGTATGGATTCCGTTAGCTTTTCAGCTCCTATATTTTTTCACCTAACACGATACTTTTTTACATCATAAAATCAATGAATTAGTAAGAGTTAGATGTGGTTTTTAATTAAAAGATGAGCACCAAAACTTTCACTTACTGATGTGGTTTATCATTTAAAATTAGAATCTTTCAATTAATTATGTAACTCACAGATCCTGTCTATGAGCAGGGGCTAAATTGACGGTAATGCGTTTCGCGGGGAACTCAAAGTTGCCGTTGATCAACGCGCTGCGCACCCGATCACGCGACTCTTTCACCGACGCTTCCGGCAAGCCGACGATATTAAACGCGGGTAAACCGTTACTGAGGTGAACTTCGACAGAGACAAGCGGCGCATCAACGCCAAGGCTGGCGCGGCTGTAGACAACGGCAAGTAACATGCAAAACTCCAGAGGCGATTTTGCACTGACACTAACCAACGGCTGCCATGAAAAACAGCCGTCAGATTTAGCGGTAAAATAAAGCGGTTAAACCAGAATAATTTCGCAACCTTTAGCGCGTAGTGCGTCGAGCACTTTCGGGTCAGCATTTTTACCGGTGATGATGTAATCCATCTGTTCGGCTTTGCTGAACAGCACGCCACCTCGCTGACCAATCTTGCTGCTATCGACCAGTGCCACTAGTTTGCCAACATTCGCCAGCATCTTTTGTTCAGCCATGGCCGTGAGCATATCGATTTTATACAGGCCGTCTTCGGTTAACCCCTTACCACTGGTGAACATCCAGTCGCCGGTATAAATACCGGAAAGCTCATCTTGTGCACCCAGCATGATCGATTGATCGCGATGATACTGACCGCCAATCACCAGCACGCGCTCATGCTGATGTTCAATCAGATAGCTGGCCAGCGGGAAGTAGTTGGTAATGACTTGCACATCCATGCCGCAAAGATGCTGACCAAGCAGGAATGCCGTTGAACCGCAGTTGATGACAATGCTTTGGCCAGGCTGACATAGTTTGGCAGCGGCAATGGCGATGCGACTTTTCTCATCGAAATTCACGCTCTGTTCGCTGTCCATCGGCGACCACTGGCTTTTAGCCACGGTGGTTGCCTCGGCACCGTTGCGAACTTTGCGCAGTTTGCCAGATTCATTAAGCTTATTAATATCGCGTCGGGCGGTGGCCGGAGAGATATCAAAGGCTTGGATCAGCCCGGCGACTGTCATATACCGCTTCTGTTGCAGAAGCTCAATAATTGCATGATGTCGTTGTAATTCTGTCATTGCCTGCTCACTTAATGATTACTAATGACTACTTGGCTAACATTATACTCATAGTGAGCATAAATTTCATCATGCAATGGCGCGATGCAGATCACGCCAACGACATGCCAGCCACCCGGCTCATTTGTTCCAAGCGCGATTTAGCGACGCGCAGATTGTCGACCCAATGCTCATCTTGCGCCCACATTTCCAGCACCATCGGGCCGTTGTAATTGATCTCGGCTAAGGTGCTAAAGATGGCCGGAAAATCGACCTGCCCTTCGCCGATCACCAAATCGCGGAACTGCCCTTTGCATTGATCTGTCACTTTCAGCGTGTCTTTTAAGTGCACTTGCACAATATGTTCACTGCTCAGTTTCAGCTCGGTGCAGGTGTCATAATTCCAGCCTGTGATATTGCCAACATCGGGGTAAGCCATGAAATAAGGCGATGGGATGGCTTTTTTCAGCACTTCAAATTTACTCAGCGAATTCAGGTAGGGTGTGTCCATGATCTCAACACCCAGCATGACACCAGCGCGTTCCGCCATTTTGGTGGCCGCTTTCATACCTTCAATAAAACGCTGATGCGTAGCCGGACTTTGTGGCTCGTAATAGACATCGTAACCCGCCAGTTGAATGCAGCGAATGCCCAGCTTGTAAGCCAGATTGATCGCTTTTTCCATAATGCGATGCGCTTGCTGACGAATGGCCGGGTCTTCTGAACCAAACGGAAAGCGGCGATGCGCACTCAGACACATTGATTGCAGCGGTAATTCATAATGCTCACACAGGTGACGCAGTTGATATATTTCGTCATCAGACCAATCTAATCGTTGCAGACGTTCGTCTGACTCATCGACAGAAATTTCAATGAAATCAAAGCCAAGATCTTTCGCCATCTGGATTTTCTCTTCCCAGTTCAGGCAATTCGGCATCGCTTTTTCATACAGACCTAAGCGGAAAGGTTTTTCAAAATTGTGCATGGCGAGACTCCATCAGTTAGGCGCCAAAATATTCTTGCAACACATCCAAAATGCCCTGCCCGTTATTGCTCTCTCGGGTGACTCGGTCGGCAATCGCCTTAACCTCATCTTCGGCATTGGCCATGGCAACGCCGAGACCAGCCAGTTTCAGCATCGAGATGTCGTTATGGTTATCGCCGATAGCGACGACGTGTTGCGGATCGATCTGGTGCTGCGCGAGGAATTCACTCAAACGCGCACCTTTGGTGTTGCCACGACGAGAAAAATCGATGCGATTGGCCCACGACTTTTCCCCAGTAAAATTGGCTTGCACCCATTCCAGTTGGGCGAATGCCGCTATCTTTTCTAGGTCACCTTCCGCCACGAATTTCCACACATGGTCACTGCTGGCTAACTCGGCTTCGAACGATGGCACGCGGACAATTTGCGGACGAATATCGACAGGAAATTGTTCTGCCCAGCGCTCCATAACGGTCATATACGCGATCGGGTTATTGGCGGAAAATGCCATGCGATCGGTGACATACATGACCAGATT
>CAIZDF010000016.1 GCA_903931645.1 uncultured Tolumonas sp. | reverse complement strand
TCATTGGTTATCGATAACGAGGCGTGAAAACCATCCATCGGCGTGTGCAAGACAAACCCACGATCGGTGTTCACCGGCCCGCCAGACATAACGGGTTTGCCTGAAAGTAGAAAAGCTGAGTTACCTAATTTCATCTGCGTCAATAACTGGCAGATATCAATATCCAGTTCCACATTCAGCACAATTCCCATCGCGCCTTTTTCGTTATGTTCACACAAATAAATAAGGGTACGCTCAAAAACAGAGTCGTTGAGCGTTGGCATCGCAACCAGAAAATAATTCTGTAATGAGTGCATCATTCCTAAAGAGAGTTCCTTAACTGGCTTTACTGATGCGGCGTTCAATCGCATCCATCAGCAAACCACAAATATTAATATCAAATTGTGCTTCGATTTCCCGAACACAGGTTGGGCTGGTCACGTTAATTTCAGTGAGTCGATCACCGATAATATCTAAGCCAACAAAAATCAGCCCCTTGGCTTTCAGTGTTGGGCCCACCGCGCGTGCAATTTTCCAGTCCGCTTCAGTCAGTTCACGCGGTTCGCCGCGTCCGCCGGCTGCCAGATTTCCGCGAGTTTCTCCTTGCGAAGGAATGCGGGCCAGACAATAAGGAACCGGCTCACCATCAATCACCAATACGCGTTTATCGCCATCTTTGATCGCAGGTAAATAAGATTGCGCCATACAGTAACGAGAACCATGTTCGGTGAGTGTTTCGATAATAACACCGACGTTAGGGTCGTCCTGTTTCATGCGAAAAATAGAGGCGCCACCCATACCATCCAGCGGTTTTAAGATCACATCCTGATTTTGCTGGTGGAAAGAGCGCAATTTGGCGGAAGAGCGGGTTACCAGCGTGGTGGGTGTATGTTCGGCAAACCAGGCGGTAAACAGCTTCTCGTTAGCATCACGCAAGCTTTGCGGTTTGTTAACAATCAACGTGCCTTGTTCTTCTGCCCGTTCGAGCAAGTAAGTGGCGTAAATGAATTCCGTATCAAACGGTGGATCTTTACGCATCAGGATCACATCAAGTTCATGCAACGGCTGATCAACGACTTCACCGAGCGAATACCAACAGGTGTAATCCTGACGAACTTCCAGCGGACGCATGGTAGCATAAGAGATACCTTGCTCGAGATAGAGATCACTCATCTCCATGTAATAGAGTTCGTAACCACGTTGCTGGGCTTCCAGTAACATGGCGAAGCTGGTGTCTTTTTTGATATTGATGGACTGAATAGGGTCCATCACGATGCCTAATTTAATGCTCATTTGCTCTCCTAAGACAGATCGCCGAAACGACATTGCAGCGCGGTAATAGCGGTCAAAGCTGCGGTTTCAGTACGCAATACACGCGGGCCAAGCAGCATTTCCTGAAAGTGATATTGTTCTGTTAATGCGATTTCATCATCTGACAAACCACCTTCCGGGCCAATCACCAGTCTGACCCCATTTATGGGAGCGGGTAATGTACCCACCGAATAGGCAGCTCGCGGGTGCAGGGTGAGTTTCAGCTCATTCGTGGGTTCAGCCAGCCAGTTTTCCAGTGACATAACAGGGCGCACAAGTGGAACGCTGTTACGGCCACACTGTTCACAAGCGCTGATGGCAATTTTTTGCCATTGCTCCAGTTTTTTATCCAGACGATCGCCTTGTAATTTGACGCCGCACCGGGAAGACCATAACGGCGTGATCACGTTAACGCCCAGCTCAACCTATTTCTGGATGGTAAATTCCATCTTATCGCCACGGCTGATAACTTGACCTAAATGGATCGCAAGCGGTGATTCTACTGAGTGATCATTAAAACTATCAACCCGAACAATCACTTGCTTCTTGCCACTTTCAACGATCGTGGCCTGATATTGACCACCTTGGCCGTTGAACAGGCAAATTTCCTGCTCGGGTAACATGCGTAATACACGTCCGACATGATTTGCGGCATCTTCTTGTAAGCTAACGGTGGTGCCAATGCTCAATGGTGAGTCTTGATAAATTCTTGGAATGCGCATTTTAGCGACATTGCTCCTTCACTATATTTTTACCATAACCGCATAACTATGGTGTAAATCAGATGTTGCAAGGATAACATGCTTGTGATTCTTGATAGTAATCTTGTTAAGCGTGAATTAGCATTCAGAAAGGAGCATGCAATGGATTTAACCAAGATGATTGGTTTTGGTGTCGCGGGTAACTTTGCCGGACATTTGGAACAGGCGGGAGAAGCCAGTGACTTTGTGAATGTTAAAGTAAAAGATGCTATTCAGCCGAAAGCAATATTCCCATTTTATGTACCGCACATTGAAAACAGTTTTCTGAATGTATTTCCCATTTCCCATCATCAGATCCAGTTTCCTGATGGTGCTGATAATCTGCAGATCGAACCGGAAGTTTGTTTGATCTGCGATGTGGTATATGACAACCAGATCGTTAAAGACCTTATTCCGCGTGAGTTTGCGGCATTTAATGACTGCTCAATTCGTCGTCCTGGCGCTCGTAAAATCAGTGAAAAGAAAAACTGGGGCCCATCCAGTAAAGGCATGTCATCACAGCGCATCGCACTGGATAAATTTGCCGAAGGTGGTGAGTTAGATTGTTACCATATCGCCAGCTTTTTACGCCGTAATGGGGAATGTTATCCGTATGGTTTAGACAGCCCAACGGTGGAATACAGCTATTTTCACGAAACCTTACTGGATTGGGTTATCGATAAGATGAATCATCAGCAAGATGAAGGTCCGGCAGAAGATATCGCGGCTTTATTGAAAGTGGCACAACATCCGCAACAAGTGATTATTAGTATCGGTGCTACTCGCTATACCCCATTTGGTGAGCAAAACTTCCTGCAGCCGGGCGATGAAAGCATAGTGGTGGTTTATGATGCTCGCCGTCATAACGCAGAACAGATCCGTCAAATGGCCAACGCGGGTGAATTTACGGGCGAGGGGATGAGTCTGTTACGTCAGTTAGTAGTTGCAGATTAGCACCGCAACGACGACAGCAATATTGCCGGTCACCGCGTAAAATGGCGCGGTGACGCCGTACCGATAATTGATGTTGCTGGC
>CAIZDF010000015.1 GCA_903931645.1 uncultured Tolumonas sp. | reverse complement strand
CTGTTTTCGTTAGGCGTCATTGTCTATGAGATGCTGGTTGGCAAGCTGCCTTATAAAGAACGCTCGCCGCGCGCGGGCAAATTAAACAGTTATGCTGAATTGACCTATACGCCGGGGAAATACTTCCGCAAAGACTTACCCGTCTGGGTTGATGCCGCATTACAAAAAGCATTACAGCCGGATCCGGAAAACCGCTATGAGGCATTTTCCGAGTTCTTTACTGATATATCGGCACCCAATCGTGCGCTGGAAGCTGATTTACAGCACCGGCCTATATTGGAACAAAACCCGGTTTTATTCTGGAAACTGACAGCCTTGGCTTTGTTACTGGGAAATCTGATCCAGATGTTCTATCGCATTTTTAATGCAGGCTAGGTCACAGAATCTTCGCCATGCTGGTTGACTGATCTGGTGCAATTGCACCGTCGTGAATCATGAAAAACCATTAAAACCCTTAAAAATACATATAAAGGCTATGTTTTACAGGAATTTTAAAACTGGCATGAAAGCTGAATGTATCTAAATTGTTAACGGATTAGCCAACCTGTCTTCCCTGAACTTGGCTTTCCAACAATTTGGTCACTCAGGCAATGACGCCTCACTGGTTAATTCCAGTGAGGCGTTTTTTTTGAGCATTACGTCCAGCAGGTGCTGACACAGTAACCCGCGTGAAGAGTGCTAGAACCACTAAAACGGATTTAATTGGAATCGATCCAATCAAAAATAGTGCCGTAGTTTAAGGAACATAAACATGAGCAAGCAACGTCTGTTAGTCGTCGGTAACGGCATGGTTGGCCACCATTTTGTTGAACAACTGGTCAACGCGGGTGGTCTGGAACAATTCGAAGTCACCGTATTAGGTGCAGAGCCTGATAGCGCCTATGACCGGGTACATCTGTCCGAAGTTTTCGGCGGTCGTGCACCGAAAGAGCTGCAGATGGCTGATCCGGAATGGTATGCCGAAAAAGGCGTGTCACTGATCCTGAGCTGTAAAGCCGAATCGCTGGATCTGGCAAACAAGACTATTACTTCCGAACAGGGCGAATCTTATGTTTTTGACAAAATGGTACTGGCAACCGGTTCTTATCCGTTCGTTCCACCTATTCCTGGTCACGAGCGTAAAGGTTGCTATGTCTATCGCACGCTGGCTGACTTGGATGAAATCCGTGATGCCTGTGCTGGTGGCCGCACCGGTGTGGTTGTTGGTGGCGGTTTGCTGGGGCTGGAAGCGGCTAACGCGTTGCGTCTGCTCGGTCTGGAAACGCACGTCATTGAATTCGCACCACGCCTGATGCCGGTGCAGCTTGATCCGGTAGCCGGTGATCTGCTGAAAAACAAAATTGGTAGCTTGGGCGTTAAAGTGCATGTTGATACCGCCACCGACAAAATCGTCGATGGGGAAGGCGCGCTGCACCGCATGATGTTTAAAGACGGCACCCATCTGGAAACGGACGTGATCCTGTTCTCTGCCGGTATCCGTCCGGAAGATCGTCTGGCGCGTCAGGCCGGTTTGGCTGTGGGCGAACGTGGTGGTATCACCATTGATGAACAGTGTGTAACTTCACACCCGGATATTCTGGCTATCGGCGAATGTGCGCTGTGGTCAGGTAAGATTTTTGGTCTGGTAGCTCCTGGCTATCAGATGGCACGTTCTGCGGTTAGCACACTGTTGGGCGGTGAAACCCGCTTCAAAGGTGCGGATATGAGCACCAAGCTGAAGCTGATGGGTGTTGATGTAGGCGCTATCGGTGACAGCCATGCCGCCACTGCCGGCTCACAAGAATTACTGCTGCTGGATCGTCCGTCTGGCGTCTACAAAAAACTGGTCACGGATGAAACCGGTAAATTCCTGCTCGGTGCGATCCTGATTGGTGATAACAGCGATTACGACCAACTGCTGCAATTCTATCTGAACAAGATGGAGCTGCCAGATCCTGCGTTGTCTCTGCTGCTACCGGAAGGTGGTAGTGCGAAACCTACTTCACTGGCGCTGCCAGATACCGCAACAATTTGTTCCTGCCATAACGTCACTAAGGGTG
>CAIZDF010000014.1 GCA_903931645.1 uncultured Tolumonas sp. | reverse complement strand
CTCCCCCATCTTTCAATAACGACGATGTGGCTGACCAACATAATTTGGAAACGCATTTTATTGATTCGTCAGGGCTGATCAGCTGGGATCTATTTACGGATTCTGCGGATTACGAATTTGTGGATTGGGATTTCTCAGGTTCAACAGAAAAAGAATTTCATGGTCTGTTGGCCATTTTTGATGAACTGAAACAGCCTGTTTATATTGCCGATTACGAACATCTCGGCGTCTATGCCTGCCGCATCTTAGTCCCGAGCATGTCCGATATATATCCGGCAGAAGATTTGCTATATGCCAACAACAATATGGGTAGTCATCTAAGAGATACCATCCTCAGCCTGCCGGGCAGTGAGTGGGAACAAGAAGAGTATCTAGCCCTTTTCGATCAATTAGATGAAGAAGGTTTTGATGACCAGACTCGCGTTCGCGAATTATTAGGTATCGCAGCAGATAAAGGTACGGCCTGGCATACGCTGCGAGTTGGGGAATTGAAATGTCTATTGGCACTAGCCGCCGGCGAATTGGAATTAGCGCAAGAATGGTCAGGCTGGACACTGGACTTCAACTGTTCTGTCTTTTCTGCTGAACGAGCGCTATTTTTCCGTTGTCTGAATGCTAGTCTGGAATTATTCCTCGATGAAGATCGAGATCCAGAACAGTATTTAACTGCTTTCAATCGCATGTTTGGTGACGATATTGTCCGCCAAGCATGGGCTCATATTCAAAGCACTGAACGCTTCTCTGGATTGCAAGTTGCTGATTCTACGTTGCAAACTTTCAAAAGCCATCAAAAGCTATTACAGGCCTATGATAAACTTCAGAAAGCAAAACAAACGTTTCACGAATAGCAACAATTAAATAACAAAAAACAAATAACTGACTGATTTTATTTATTTAATTAATATAATTACGGCTCAGAACCACTGAGCCGTATACTTTGCACCAAGTAACAGCAACAACGCGACGCTCAGTAAATTGGACAAATAACATTCGACTTTCATCTAATTAAATGTAATAAAATTACATGATGACTGGTGAGATTTGATCTGGAGCAATTTTGCGGGAAATCATTGTTGCTATCATTACGTCAATATAGTGACTTACAGGTGTAAATTCCGTGAAAGCAGAATCTCCTTTTGATTGTCTGAAACCTGAAGCAATTGCCGCAGTAGCTGAAGACATCGTCCATGGTAAAGCAACCAAACCCGCCGCTAAAGCATTCACTCTGGCTATTACTGCCGGTGCATTTATTGCTATAGCATTTGTTTTCTACATCACAGCGATTTCAACTGGTAATAATAAACTAGTCGGTGGTATCTGCTTCTCGTTAGGTCTGATTTTATGTGTATTGTTGGGTGGTGAATTATTCACTTCAACTACACTTACTATTGTGGCTCGTGCAGCAAATCGCATCACCTGGGGTCAAATGCTGAAAAACTGGGGTATAGTCTACTTCGGTAACTTAGTGGGCGGTTTGTTAATCGTTGCCCTCATTATGTTAGGTAGTCAATATACTGCCGGTGAAGGCCAATGGGGCAAAGTTGCATTATCTGTAGCACAGCATAAAATTCACCATACTTTCATCGAAGCTGTTGCTTTAGGCATTATGTGTAACCTGATGGTGTGTCTGGCTGCATGGATGGCTTTTGGTGGCCGCACCATGACCGACAAAGCATTAATTATGATTCTGCCTGTTGCCATGTTCGTGGCTTCTGGTTTTGAACATAGCATTGCCAACATGTTCATGATCCCCGTTGGCATTGCAATTGAGAATTTTGCAGCACCTGAATTCTGGACTTCTATCGGTGTCCAACAATCAGTTTATGCTGATCTGACAATTCAAAATTTTGTTATTAATAATCTAATCCCTGTCACTATCGGCAATATTATTGGCGG
>CAIZDF010000013.1 GCA_903931645.1 uncultured Tolumonas sp. | reverse complement strand
GGATTCATATTGCCTGAATCACTGGAAGAACATCCGGAAAGTGATAGAGCAATAAAAGATGCCATAAACAGAGAGATATGTTTTTTTATAAGATACATAGGCCAATCCTTACTTCTTATTAAACAGGCGAAATGGCTGTAATTATTTTGAGTCCATATCCATCAATTAGAGCCGCAAATAATCAAAGCTGTGGAACATCGGCAAAAAAGCATAATAAAGATTATAGATCCTATCAACGTACTTGTGTGTTCGTACTGACTACTCGCTGTTGCGGTGTTGGTTTCCCTAGATAGATTTGCCTGTAATAATGACGAATTGTTTTTCGTTAGTTTGAATTCCACTTTCAAGAGTTTTTTCCATGTCTGAGTTATACACCGGATTTACAGTTGTTCTGGAACAACCTGATTTTTTTGTTGTGAACAAAGAGGCAGGCATTGATATGCACGATGATGCCGGTGTGCCTGGCTTAGTTTCTCGTGTATCGGCATTTTGGGGGCAAAATGTTTACCCGGTGCATCGTTTAGATAAGGTAACGTCTGGGTTGGTGTTATTGGCGAAAAATAAAGAAGCAACCTCGGCGCTTAGTCAGGCGTTTGCGGATCGATGTGTAAAGAAAACCTATTTAGCTATCAGTGACCGACCGCCGAAAAAGAAACAGGGGTGGGTTAAAGGGGATATGGCTAAAGGAAGAAATGGTAGTTGGAAATTACTGCATTCGTCTGACAACCCTGCGATCACCTATTTTCAGAGTGTTTCTTTGGCTATTCCGCAGCATCGTTTATATATCGTTTCCCCGCACACAGGGAAAACTCACCAAATTCGAGTCGCATTAAAGAGCATTAGTGCGCCGATTCTGGGTGATGAACGTTATGGTGGTACGGTAGCAGATCGAACCTATTTACATGCGTGGCGGCTGCAATTTAGTTATGCCGGAGCAGAATATAGCGTAGAAGTAGACCCTGAGTGGGGTGAAAAAATAGACGGTAAGCTAGATTTGCAAAATTTTATCCCTTAAAAACACTTTTTTTGCTATCTTATCGTCTTGAAGTGAACGCTTTTGAAGTCTTTCCAGTTTTTTGTGCTGATAAACTGGTTTGTGGTGATTTTTACTTCTAGGTATTGGGCAATCTATCGAAACAACGGCCGCATTTCTCGAGAAAATCTTGATTTTCGACTGCCTGCACCAAGTTGGTGCTCATGGATGGTGCTGCAAAGGAATGTTGTTCATTAAACCGCCAGAACTGAGGGGTTTTCTGCTTTGCAATGTGGCCTGATAGTTGCTTTTATTGATTACAGGTGCTGACTAGCATGGTCTGCACTAATCAAATAATGCTATTCACTCAACCTCGCAGGGAAGAAAGTATGTCAAAACTAAAATATTTAACCGGTGTTGCATCAGCTGTAGCTTTATTGATCGTAGGAAATGCGCAGGCTGCTTCAGGTGACACTCTGGCCAATGTTAAGAAGAAAGGCTATGTACAGTGTGGCGTGAATGATGGTTTACCTGGTTTTTCCAGCCCTAACGCAAAAGGTGTTTGGGAAGGTATGGACGTTGATGTTTGCCGTGCCGTAGCTGCTGCTGTTTTTGCTGATGCAAGCAAAGTGAAATATATCCCGCTGGGTGGTAAAGAGCGTTTTACTGCACTGCAGTCTGGCGAAGTAGATATCCTGTCTCGTAACACAACCTGGACTATGACTCGTGACGCGACTCTGGGTCTGAAATCTACTGCAACCACCTATTATGATGGCCAGGGTTTCTTGGTTAATAAATCACTGGGTGTAAAAAGTGCGAAAGATTTAGATGGTGCAACCATTTGTACTGAAGGTGGTACTACCACTGAAATGAACATGGCTGATTACTTCCATGCTAATAACATGAAATACACACCTGTGGTATTTGATAACTCAGATCAAACTGTGAAAGGTTTTGAATCTGGTCGTTGTGACGTGTTGTCTTCTGACAAATCACAGCTGTTTGCCGTACGTGTAAAACTGGCTAAACCAGACGCGGTTGATGTTTTACCAGAAATCATCTCTAAAGAGCCTTTAGGCCCAATGGTTCGTCAAGGCGATGAGTCATGGGAACTGCTGGTTAAATGGTCTGTTTTCGCCATGATCAATGCCGAAGAATTGGGTGTTAACAGCAAAAACGTTGATGCAATGAAAACCTCTGGTAGCCCAGATGTTAAGCGTCTGCTGGGTTTAGATTCACCGGATGGCACTACACTTGGTGCAGTTAAAGACTGGGGTTATCAGATCGTGAAACAAGTAGGTAACTACGCGGAAGTTTTCGATCGTAACGTAGGTAAAGATTCCCCACTGAAAATTGTTCGCACAGAAAACAATCTGTGGAACAAAGGCGGTTTCCTGTACGCGCCACCAGTACGTTAATAGCATCAGGAATGGGCGGGTTTTCTCCGCCCATTTAAGTTCAGCGTTTTACTGGAGTTAAAATTTAGCATGCCTGCTGAAAACTCAAAAAATCAAAATAATGTAGTAGCTACGCGCTGGATTTATGATCCTAAAGTTCGTGGGATTATTTTCCAGACAGTAGCTGTTGCATGCGTTGCATGGATGTTGTTCTATTTTATTAGCAACGCCTTGCACAATATGGAAAGCCGCGGTATTGCGACGGGTTTTGCATTCCTTCATAACCGAGCCAGTTTTGGGATCGTTCAGACGTTAATCTCTTATTCTGAAGACGATACCTATGGTCGAGCCTTTATTATCGGGTTGCTGAACACACTGTTGGTGTCAGTGATCGGGATTATTTTGGCCACTTTGCTTGGTTTTATCGTCGGTATTGCGCGGTTATCCAAGAACTGGTTATTAAGTCGTGCTGCAGCTGTTTATATC
>CAIZDF010000012.1 GCA_903931645.1 uncultured Tolumonas sp. | reverse complement strand
GATGTCGAGGCCACGGGCGGCGATATCGGTTGCAACCAGTACCGGCATCGAGCCGTCCTTGAATTGCGCCAGCGCCTTGGTGCGTGCCGATTGGCTCTTGTTGCCGTGGATTGCGGCGGCCTGAATCCCAGCAGTTTCCAGTTGAGTGACTAATTTATTGGCGCCATGTTTAGTACGCATAAATACCAGCACCTGTTGCCAGTTGTTGTGTTTAATTAAATGACACAACAGCGCTGGTTTGCGGCCTTTATCCACCGGGCAGATGGTCTGTTTGATGGTTTCCGCCGTGGTGTTGCGCGGTGCAACATCAATCTGTACCGGCTCATTCAGCAAGCCTTTCGCCAGTGTGCGGATCTCATCAGAGAAGGTCGCTGAGAACATCAGCGTCTGACGATCTTTTGGCAGCATGTTGATGATTTTACGGATATCGCGGATAAAGCCCATGTCCAGCATGCGGTCGGCTTCATCCAAAATCAGCACTTCCAGTTGGCGGAAATGCAGGGCGTTCTGGCTGACCAGATCCAGCAGACGACCCGGGGTCGCCACCAGCACGTCGGCACCTTTGCGCATCGCCAGCATCTGCGGATTAATATTCACGCCACCAAACACCACCACTGATTTCAGCGGCAGATATTTCCCATAGGTGGTGACGCTTTCGGCAACCTGTGCCGCCAACTCACGCGTTGGTGTCAGCACCAGTGCCCGGACGGCATTAGAGCGAGCCAGATTACCGCGTGACAGACGGTGCAACAGCGGCAGGGTAAAGCCTGCTGTTTTACCGGTGCCGGTTTGTGCAGCCGCCATCACATCTTTACCGGCCATCACGGCAGGGATCGCCTGCTGTTGGATCGGTGATGGTGTATCGTAGCCTTTCTCTTTAACGGCACGCAGTATGAGTTCGCTTAAGCCCAGTTCAGTAAATGACATTAAATGGTGATTCCTGTTTTATAAAATGTGAAAGCAGCGGAGCTGTTCGTGTGGTTCGTCGGTGATAAGGCCTTACACCAGCTTGCGTACTCTCACTTTGCGGCCTTTAATTTTGCCGTCCTGTAAATAACCGTAGACCTTGTTGGCAATGCTGTGATGCACCGCGACATAGGCATGTAATTCTGCAATATTGATTTTGCCGATCTGCTGGCCGTTAAAACCGGCCTCTTTGGTCAGTGCACCGAGAATATCGCCGGGGCGTACTTTGCTTTTACGGCCACCGTCGAGACACAGGGTGACCATCTCGGGTTTCATGTTGTCGGGGTTTTTCTTCAGCTCATCAAGGTTGCCCCAGACCGCGCGGCTTTGCTGATAATCTTCAATCATTACCACGCGATTGGCTTGTGATGCAGTGGTCAGCGTCAGCGCCAGACCGGTTTGCCCGGCACGACCGGTACGGCCGATACGATGCACGTGAATTTCCGGATCCGGTGTCAGGTCATAGTTCACCACGGCCTGTAACTCTTTAATATCCAGACCGCGTGCGGCCACATCGGTGGCCACCAGAATGGCGCAGCTTTGGTTCGAAAAACGCACCACCACTTGGTCGCGTTCGCGCTGTTCCAGATCACCGTTCAGCGCCAGCGCACTGTAACCTTGGGCAGATAACGCATCGGCGACCTGCTGGGTCTGGTGTTTCATGTTGCAGAAGATCACTGTGGAACGTGGCTGATAATGTTGCAGCAGTTTCAATAGTGCTGGGAATTTAGCTTCCTGATTCGGCAGCTCAAAGAAACGCTGTTCGATTTGTACGGCACTGTGGGTTGATTCCACGCGCACGCTTAACGGCTCGCGTTGGAACTCTGCACTCAGGCGTTGAATGTCTTCAGGGTAGGTGGCGGAGAACAGCAGGGTCTGACGTTGGCGCGGGCACACTTTCGCGATTTCACGCATGGCATCGGCAAAGCCCATGTCCAGCATACGGTCTGCTTCATCCAATACCCAGGTTTTCAGGTCTGCCAGACTCAAGCTTTCTTTATCTAAGTGCTTTTGCACGCGGCCTGGTGTGCCGACTACGATATGGGCACCTTGTTCCAGCGAGCTGAATTGTGGGCCAATCGGCATACCACCACACAGCGTTAATACTTTTACATTGGGGATCAGACGTGCCAAACGGCGGATTTCGCCCGCCACCTGATCGGCTAACTCGCGAGTTGGGCACAGCACCAAGCCTTGCACGTTCAGCGATTTAACATCCAGCGCTTGCAGTAAACCCAGTGCAAACGCAGCCGTTTTACCACTGCCGGTTTTGGCTTGCGCCAGTACATCTTTACCTTGTAACACCGCTGGCAGGCTTTGGGCCTGAATAGGGGTCATTTCGCTGTAACCCAGCGCGGTGAGATTTTCCAGCAACGCAGGTTGCAGCTTTAATTGCGCAAAAGCAGACGATGCCGCAGTTGCAGCCGAATTTGTATCAGACATGACTAATCCTGAATTAAACCAATAACAAGACCGCCGGACAGGCGAAATGGGTGTCGGACGCAGGACATCGCACCAAAGTAGCAACGAATGTCGGGGAAATTTGTACCGGTTTCAGGCCGCAGCATCTGAGCAAACGTCAAATGGCGAAATGGAAGGTGAAAACGTGCAAACAACGCATCAAACGGTGCGTAGCTTAAGGGAAGGCGCGCGGCATTGCAAACTGCGCAGCGGGGAACGTGATTTTATTTTCGCCAGCGAAAAATACCGCTAACATGCGAAGAGGAAGTTTTCGTTTACGGTGATATTCGCAGCAATCGTTGATTGTTGTGCTCAGGGAGTGAACATGAAGCAGAGTCAACGACATCAGAAAATTCTGAACCTGCTGAATCAGCACGGTTTTGTTTCCACCGAAGAGATGGTGGCACAGTTTGATGTCAGCCCGCAGACGATCCGCCGCGATCTGAATGAATTGGCGGAACAAGAGAAAATCATCCGTCATCATGGCGGTGCGGCGCTGCCGAACTCCAGCACCAGCAATACCGCCTACAGCACCCGTAAAGTGATGCAATTGACGGAAAAAGAGCGTATTGCCGCGCAAGTGGCGGCGCGCATTCCTGATGGTGCCTCGCTGTTTATCGATATTGGCACCACCACCGAGGCGATTGCGCGGGCACTGCTCCACCATAAAGACCTGCGGGTCGTCACCAATAACCTCAACGTAGCGATGACACTGACGGAAAAAGATGACTTTAAGGTCATCATTGCCGGTGGCGAAATTCGCAATCGCGATGGCGGTATTATTGGCGAGGCGACGCGTGATTTTATCGGCCAGTTCCGTATGGATTTTGGCATCATCGGCATCTCCGGCATTGATATGACCGGCGCGCTGCTCGATTTCGATTATCAGGAGGTGCGGGTGGCACAGTCGATCATTCAGCACTCCCGACAGGTGTTTCTGGCCTCTGACCACACCAAGTTTGGCCGCAATGCGATGGTGAATTTAGGCAATATCAGTCAGGTGGATGTGCTGTTTACCGACCAGCAACCACCGGAAGAGATTGTGCGGATCATGCAGCAAGGGCAGGTGGAGTGTTGTATCTGCTAGTCCCTTCGTCATAACCAAACTAGCGGAATCGAGAACGAAGGAACCATTTTGACGACCCTCCGTGGTTTTTTGCATAGCGAGCGCCAGTCAAAGTGTCCACCCCGCCAACACGTCGTAAACCCATCCATGGGGACTCCGCCGCGTCATCCCTGACGCGGAGGGTTGTCGGAATGGACACTTTGCCCATCTTGCATGATAGTTCTGACTGCAGTCTCAATACCTAGGCGGCCGATGTTTCCGCCAACTCAGGTGTTTTCTTTACTTCCGATTTAGCTAACCGTGCCGCCATCCGTTGTGCCACATAGGCTTTGAGCTGGGCTTTTGCTTCATCATCCAGCGTTAAGCCG
>CAIZDF010000011.1 GCA_903931645.1 uncultured Tolumonas sp. | reverse complement strand
TGTTGGGCTGGCTGGGTTTCATGACCGCGATCCGGCGACGCTTTCTGGCGGACAACGCGCCCGGGTGAGTTTACTCCGCGCTTTATTGGCAGAACCCGAAGCATTGTTACTGGATGAACCGTTTACCAAGCTGGATGCCGTATTGCGCGAACAATTCCGCGCCTTTGTGTTTGAGCAAATCACTCGCAAAGGAATACCGACAATACTCGTGACCCATGATCTGGCCGATGTGCCACCATTGGGGCGGGTGATTGAAATCAGTAACTGGGCAATTTCATAAACGGGACAACTTCATATGCTGGATAAATCACTGATTGCTGTTGTGCGCCGCCCGTTACAGCAAATCGCGTTACAGCTTATCAGTTGGGGTATCCGCGCTGACACGGTGACGGCGGTGGGTTTTGTCGTGGGAATAACGGCGTTGCCGCTGATCATCACACATCACTATTATTGGGCGTTGTTGAGTATTTTCCTCAATCGGCTGGCTGATGGTCTCGATGGCGCAATTGCGCGCTTAACAACGTCGACACATCGGGGCGCTTTTCTTGATAGTGTGTTTGATTTCCTGTTTTATTCGTTGATTCCATTAGCGTTTGCATTTGCTGATCCGTCGCAAAATGCGCTGGCTGCCACACTGCTGATTTATAGTTTTATCGGTACAGGCTGCTCATTTCTGGCTTTCGCAGTGTTGGCGGCGAAACAAGGGTTAACCAGCACTGATTATCCGACCAAAGGCTTTTATTATCTGGGTGGGCTAACGGAAGCGACTGAAACAATTTTGGTGTTTGTGCTGATGTGTTTGTTGCCAGCATGGTTTCCTCTGCTGGCGTACATTTTTGCTGGCTTGTGTTTGCTCACGACCGCCACTCGAGTTGTGGCGGGAATTCAGGTGTTTAATTCTGATTAGACAAATTAAACGTCCTTATTCATTGTTTTGGCCTTCATTTTTTCCTTTTACATAAGCGCGAGTGATCTTGTGTAGCGTTTGCATTTGTTTACTAAAAGTCCGGCATCCGGAACACCAAGACAGATGAACAGTCAGCGATAAACGTTCTTTTAATGTCAGCTCGCGTTCTTGTGCTGCTGACAATAAACGGGTGACTTCACGGCAATTCAGCATGTTTAGCCTCTCTCCATAAACCAATGATTTCCTAAACATTCCCGCAGGCGCATACGAGCACGATAGAGCATTACATTCAGGTTGCTAACCGAGATTTCTAACGTCGAACAGATCTCGTCGGAATCGAATTCAATAAATTCCCGCATCATAAATACGCGCGCCTGATTGCCGGGTAAGTTTTCCAGGCAGGCTTCAAACACACGCCAAAATTGGCCTTCACGTAATGATTCATCAGGGCTCGACCAAGCGGTCGGATGTTCGCCTCTTGGCCAAAAGCCTCTTTCATTGAACAGATCGGCAAAATCTTGTTCTTCATCTTCTTCCCGCAGCAGACTGCTGGCATCAATGACACGGTGTTTATGTCGTAACGCATCCGCGATCTTATTTTTGAGAATTGCAAAGACCCAGCTTTTTAACGCCGACCGCCCACCAAATGAACGGGCATTTTTGAGCGCACCGACTAACGCTTCCTGCACTACATCTTCCGCGAGGTGTGAATCAGAAAGCTGCAATGTCGCAAATTTCAGCATTTGGCGGCGGATCTGTTCCAAAAATTCATCGTCAAAAAGTGACTTAGTTTGGGTGTTGATGGAATGTTCATTACGCTCTTCCATGTATTCCGCCATTAATTTTCCCTTGTATGAAATAGCCCTGCTGATATCAGTCTGACTGTATAGCTATAGTCTGAGTTACCACTCGTTTTGTTACACATTGATCGCTCGAAACTTAAAAATAAGCTTATGCCAGAGTGGTACGAACCGCCGGCATTAATTAAACATTGATAAACCCCCAGCTAAGCTGGGGT
>CAIZDF010000010.1 GCA_903931645.1 uncultured Tolumonas sp. | reverse complement strand
GATTGATCCTAATGAAACCGGCGAAAGTGTGGAATTGAACGCATTGCAATGGGATAAGATTGAACCAGCGCAATACACTAAATTAGGCGATTTCACTGCTCTGTTACCGAGACTGAAAGAGTTTCATCAGCAGCGCGTGAAGAGTGATCCTGAGTTTAAATACGCGGAAGAAGATATTGCTTGGTATCAGTCAGAGAAGAGTAAGAAGTTTATTTCTCTCAATGAAGCTGAGCGTATCAAAACTCGTGATGAACAGGATAAAAAAGCACTACAACGAGCTAATGAACGCTTGACTCGTATGGGTAAACCAATGGTCAAAGCACTCTCGGATATTCCTACGGATATTAAATTTCCAGATGGTTATCTAAAAGAGGCGGCTAATATTACAGCCGATTTAGTTCAGCTAAATAAATCCTGATAGAACAATAAGGGGATGAGAAATCATCCCCTTTCTTTTTTCTGCATCTTTCCTGCTTCCAGTTGCTCTGTTGCCAGATACTTGTATGATCGGTGGGTCAAAATTCCGATATTTCACTCAGGGAACAGAGATTATGTCTTTTTTAGGAACTCCATACTCTAATGGTGCGACTCGCGCTATGTTGCTTGGCTCAGGTGAGCTGGGCAAAGAAGTTGCGATTGAATTACAGCGATTGGGCGTGGAGGTAATTGCGGTTGATCGTTACGCCAATGCACCCGCTATGCAGGTTGCTCACCGCAGTCATGTGATCTCTATGTTGGATGGTGTGGCATTACGCCAACTGGTGCAACAAGAACAACCGCATTTTATCATTCCTGAGATTGAAGCTATTGCTACTGAAACTCTGCAAGAGTTGGAACAAAGTGGTTTCAATGTAATTCCAACGGCTTTAGCTACCCGACTCACGATGGATCGTGAAGGTATCCGCCGTTTAGCGGCTGAAACATTAAACTTGCCCACTTCGCCATACTTTTTTGCAGAAACAGAAGTAGATTATCAGCTGGCTGTAGAGAAGATTGGTTTTCCGTGTGTGGTAAAACCAGTCATGAGTTCTTCTGGTAAAGGCCAGAGTGTAGTGCGTAAAACAGAACAAGTAGCCACAGCTTGGCAGTATGCACAAGAAGGTGGACGTGCGGGCCGTGGTCGCGTGATCGTTGAAGGTTTTGTTCCTTTTGACTATGAAATCACGTTACTGACCATCAGCGCGGTCGATGGTATTCATTTCTGTGCACCTATCGGCCATCGCCAAGAAGATGGTGATTATCGTGAATCATGGCAGCCGCAGATCATGAGTGATGAATTGCTGGCTAAATCGCAGCGTGTTGCTCGTGAAGTGGTAAAAGCGCTGGGTGGTTATGGCTTGTTCGGTGTTGAATTGTTTATCAAAGGGGATGAGGTTTACTTCAGTGAAGTCTCTCCACGCCCACATGATACTGGTATGGTAACCCTGATCTCTCAGGATTTATCTGAGTTTGCTTTGCATGTCCGTGCGATTTTGGGTTTACCAATTGGCAAGATCACGCAATATGGACCAGCTGCTTCTGCTGTTATCTTACGTGAAGGCGATTCCACGGATATTGGCTATGGTAACTTATCATCTGCTTTAGCTTTGATCCCTGGCGCACAGTTACGTTTGTTCGGTAAACCAGAGATTGCCGGACGTCGGCGTTTGGGTGTCGCTTTAGTGCGTGCTGATAATGTTGAATTAGCGATTGAACAAGCAAAACAAGTCGCTGCTGCTGTCGATGTGAAATTCTAATTCAGAGGTAATTTGATGATTGCAATCAGTTATTTTCTTGCTCCAGTAGGGTATCTGCGTTTAGAAGCAGATAATGATGGATTGCAGTCACTGTTGTTAAATAGCCCGCCAGCTGATGAGTTGGCGGTGCTTGCACCTTCACATCCAGTTCTTATCTTGGCTCATCAGCAATTACAGGAATACTTTTCTGGTTCTCGTCATGATTTCTCTGTGCCATTAGCAATGACCGGAACGGAGTTTCAATTAGCCGCCTGGCATGCTTTACAAACTATCCCTTATGGAAAGACAGTTAGCTATAAAGCAATCGCTGAACAGATAGGCAGACCGAAAGCGATGCGCGCAGTTGGAATGGCGAATAATCGTAATCCGATTGCTATTATTGTTCCATGCCATCGAGTGATTGGTGCTAATGGCCAATTAGTTGGCTATGGCGGTGGTTTGGATATGAAGCAGTGGTTGCTGACGCATGAGCAGCAACATGCTGGACAATGAGTTGGGTCATGATTGATAAATGACGAATGTAATAAAGGCCAGTGAAAACTGGCCTTTATCTTTTTATCGGATGCAGATTAGTATTCAGCGTTACGTGGCGTACGTGGGAATGGGATCACATCACGCACGTTGCCCATACCGGTGACATACACAACCAGACGCTCAAAGCCCAGACCGAAACCAGAATGCGGTACGGTGCCATAACGGCGCAGATCACGATACCACCAGTAATCTTCTTTATTCAGACCCATTTCCGCTAAGCGGGCATCCAGCACGTCTAAACGCTCTTCACGCTGTGAACCACCGATGATTTCGCCGATGCCTGGTGCCAGAACATCCATGGCGGCAACGGTTTTACCGTCGTCGTTTAGGCGCATGTAGAATGCTTTGATATCTTTCGGATAGTTTTTCACAACCACTGGTGCTTTGAAGTGTTCTTCGGCCAGATAACGCTCGTGTTCAGAAGACATGTCGATACCCCATTCCACTGGGAATTCAAAGGTACGACCACTGTTTTTCAGAATTTCGATGGCGTCGGTGTAATCAACTTGAGCAAAGTCTGCGCTGATAAACTGTTCCAAACGGGTGATGGCTTCTTTATCGACGCGCTCTGCGAAGAATTCCAGATCATCACGACGTTCATCTAACACTGCTTTGAATACATATTTCAGCAGTTTCTCAGCTAATGCGGCGTTGTCATCCAGATTAGCGAACGCGATTTCTGGTTCAACCATCCAGAATTCAGCCAAATGACGGCTGGTGTTAGAGTTTTCTGCGCGGAACGTTGGGCCAAAGGTGTACACCTTAGACATGGCACAGGCATAGGTTTCCAAATTCAGCTGACCAGATACGGTCAGGAAGGCTTCTTTACCGAAGAAATCTTGGTTGTAATCAATGGTGCCCTTATCGGTACGTGGCAGATTTTCCATATCCAGTGTTGATACACGGAACATTTCACCAGCACCTTCACAGTCAGAAGCCGTGATCAGCGGTGTTGCGATCCACATAAAGCCTTCATCATGGAAGAAGCGGTGGATAGCTTGCGCAATACAGTTACGCACACGGGTAACGGCGCCCATCATGTTGGTACGCACACGTAAGTGCGCATGTTCACGCAGATATTCAACGGAATGGCGT
>CAIZDF010000009.1 GCA_903931645.1 uncultured Tolumonas sp. | reverse complement strand
GCCCATGCGTTAAAACGACGTTCTAACTCTTCACCGTGATCTAGCCAGAAGGCAGCATCAATCGCGACGGCATTTTTCATGTTGTTGGCAGAGGTTGGTAATTGTGCTGCTAGCTCGGGCGCTAGCATAGCCGCCGCTTTTTTGTTGGTTGGGCCATAAGGGATGATCTTGGCGTATTCCACCTGTTTCTCCGGTTTTACAACGCTGGCAATAAACTGCATGGCCAGATCTTTTTTCGGTGAGCCTTTCGGAATGGCCCAATAATCTTGCTCGTAAGTGTTGGTATCCCATGCCATCTTCAGCGATGCGTTACCTTCTTTAATCGCATTCGCGATACGGCCATTGTAAGCGGTGGTCATCACGACATCGCCAGAAACCAGATATTGTGGCGCTTGTGCACCGGCTTCCCACCATTGAATGTTGGGCTTCAGCTCGTCGAGTTTCTTGAACGCACGATCAACCCCTTCGGACGTTGCCAGCACTTTATAAACATCAGCGGCTTTTACGCCATCGGCCTGTAGTGCTGCTTCAACCGCGTATTTTGCGGTTTTACGTAGTCCACGTTTGCCTGGGAATTTTTTGGTATCCCAGAAATCAGACCATGAGGTTGGTGCGGTTTTCAGTTTGCTACTGTCGTAAGCCAGCACGGTTGACCAGACAAACATACCCACACCGCACTTCACGGCGGAACCAGCTAAGAAGTCGGTTTTAGCACCAACCACTTTGTAATCAATTTTTTCAAACAAGCCTTCATCACAACCGCGCTGAACTTCAGATAACTCAACTTCTACGGCATCCCATGACACGCTTTTTGACTCCACCATGGCTTTGATTTTTGCCATTTCACCGTTGTATTCGCCAGCGACAACTTTGGTGCCAGTCTCTTTGCTAAACGGCTCATAATAGGCTTTCACTTGCGCATCTTTATTAGCGCCACCAAAAGAAATAACTGATAAATCATCAGCTATTGCCAATTGAGAGCAACCTACACCGGCTATTAGCGTTAACAATGTCGCTGATTTTTTCATCTTCGCATCCTTGTCTTTGATGTGTTATCTAACTAATTGATTATTATGCGTGTTATTGAATATGCATAAGAAGATAACATCATGAAACGGACTTCTTATATATACCCCAGATGGGTTATATGTTTATTTGCTAGATAAATGAGTGATATTGGGGGAGCTAAGTAATCTTATATTCAGTGTCTTACTCTCAATGAGTTATCCGTCAGACCTTCTGCTCTAAAACTCTATCTATTGTGCTCAGAACATCAAACAAGTCACACGTTGTACACGGATGACTTGCAGCAGTACCGATTTAATGGTTGTTTCCGAATGAGCATTTTAATAGTGTAATTACTTTCAGTCAGTTGCTCACACAGAGCTCAAGCAGGGAGGCAAAAATCACATTCCTAATATATAAATAGATCATGTCTGTTGTTATCAGACTATGTTTTCTATTGATTAGAACAAACATGGCAGAGTTTATATGGCGGAAATAACACCTTATTCTGCATTTCGGGATGAAAAACATTCCAGAGAAGTCAGCGAAGCTCGTTTCAAAAAGCTATTCGATGAAGCCGATGCCATGTCTATCCAGGGATATTTGCCAAATGGCACGGTGGTTTACTGGAACCAGGCATCAGAAAAAATTTACGGTTATACCGCTGAAGAAGCGCTGGGCGGCAATCTGTTAGATCTCATCATTCCGGCGGATATTCGACAGGAAGTCGAAGGTGCTGTGAATTGGATGTTTGAATCAGGGCAAGGCATTCCCGCTGGTCGCTTAGCGTTGAAACACAAGAATGGGCGTGCCGTTCATGTGCATTCCAGTCACACTGTTATTGCGATCCCCAATCATCCGCCCGTGCTGTTTTGTATGGATGCGGATATGAGCAGTCTTGTCCGTGCTGAAGCCGAATTACGTATTGCCGCTGCGGCTTTTGAATCTCAGCAAGGGATGTTTATTACCGATGCTCAGGGTGTCATTCTGCGCGTTAATCAAGCATTTACGTTGACGACGGGTTATTCAGCTGAAGAAGCGGTGGGGAAGACGCCAAGGCTGATTCGTTCTGATTATCATCCGGCTGCGTATTATGAAGCAATGTGGCAGAGTTTACTGGATACCGGTTTTTGGCAAGGCGAAATATGGAATAGACGAAAAAATGGTGAGGTCTATGCCAACTGGATCACAATAACCGCAGTTCGGGATGAGAAAGAGCAAATTACCCACTACGTCTGCTCCCAAATTGATATCACACAGCGTAAAGATGCCGAAGCACAGATCATGCATCTGGCGTTCTACGACCCGCTGACTCGACTACCCAATCGCCGATTGTTACTCGATCGATTACAGCAAGCCATTGCTGCCAGTGCCCGCAACCAAAGCGTGGGCGCTTTACTGTTTATTGATTTAGATAATTTTAAAACCCTCAATGATACGTTAGGTCATGATGTCGGTGACCGCCTTTTGCAACAGGTGGCTGAACGCTTAAGTAGCTGTATCCGAAAAAATGACACGGTCGCGCGGTTAGGTGGGGATGAGTTTCTGGTTATGTTGGAGGCTCTTTCTCAAAGCCAGCCAGAAGCAGCCACACAAGCTGAGGCTGCAGGCCGCAAAATTTTAGATGCGCTCAATCAGATTTATCAAATTGATAACCATAAATATCTGGGTAGCGTGAGCATCGGCGTCACCTTGTTTTCCAAGCAGGCCAATGTTGATGAACTGATGAAACAAGCTGATCTGGCGATGTATGAAGCAAAGTCATCAGGTCGGAATTCGCTGCGATTTTTTGATCTGGAAATGCAAAAAGCCGTCACATTACGTGCGGAATTGTTAAATGGTTTGCAAGAGGCATTACGTGAACAGCAGTTCCGGTTGTATTACCAACCGCAGGTTGATCATGAGGGTCACATTACTGGGGCTGAAGCACTAGTCAGATGGGAGCGCCCTGGTGTTGGGCTTGTTTCACCCGTTGAATTTATACCTGTGGCAGAAGAGTCTGGGTTGATCAAGCCATTGGGGTTCTGGGTGTTGGAAACAGCTTGTGCTCAACTGGCGGATTGGGCATTAAAACCTGAAAGTGCAGCACTGACTTTATCGGTGAACGTCAGTTCTGTTCAGTTCAACTGTGCTGATTTTGTTGAACAAGTGCTGGAGATTTTGCACAAAACGGGCGCTAACGCGCAACAATTGAAACTGGAGTTGACCGAAAGCCTGTTAGTCGAGAAAGTAGATGAAGTCATCGCCAAAATGTCCGCACTCAAAGCACATGGCGTTGGTTTTTCACTTGATGATTTTGGTACGGGTTATTCGTCTCTCGCTTATTTGCGACGACTGCCCTTAGATCAGCTAAAAATTGATCGCTCGTTCGTTCGGGATCTATTGGATGACCCGAATAGCGCAGCAATAGCCCAGACGATTATCGATCTCAGTCAGACAATGGGATTGTCCGTTATTGCGGAAGGTGTGGAAACTGAAATCCAGCGCGTATTGCTGGCTAGTTTAGGATGCTACGCTTATCAAGGATTTTTGTTCGGTCGTCCATTGCCGATCGAACAGTTAAAAGAACTATTAATCGCCCAAGTGATAACCACCGAGTTAGTGATATGAAAAATAAAAAAATGGGCGAAGAACCATTATCGTTGCAGGAAAGTGAGGCTCGCCTTAAACGTGTTTTAGAAGGGTCTGAGCAAGGGTTTTGGGACTGGGAGCTGCCTAGTCGGCAATTCATTGTCAGTGATCGTTTTGAATCCATGCTGGGGAGATCG
>CAIZDF010000008.1 GCA_903931645.1 uncultured Tolumonas sp. | reverse complement strand
GTGCGTTTTATCACAAGCCACTTCAAACAACAGGAAACAACATCTCCTTTATTTTCAATAAATTAAGATTTAAATGACGACGGCACTGTTCATGCAGCATAAGAAACAACACCGTATTCAAGGAGAGACACCATGGCTAAAGTCGGCATTTTCTTCGGAAGTGACACAGGTAAAACTCGCAAGGTTGCGAAACTGATCCAAGACGCATTTGGTAGTGATGAAGTCGCCGCCCCAGTGAACATCAACAAAGCTAGCATTGATGATCTGTTGGGTTACGAATACCTGATTTTAGGTACACCAACCCTGGGTGATGGTGCCTTACCAGGTTTAGATTGTGACTGCCAAGCTGAAAGCTGGGCGGAATTTGTACCTGATTTGGAAGCCGCCGATCTGAGTGGTAAAAAAGTAGCGCTGTTCGGTTTAGGTGATCAGGCCAGCTATGGTGATGCATTCGTGGACGCATTAGGTGAATTATATGATGTGGTGTCTGAAGCCGGCGCGTCTGTTGTGGGGTTCTGGCCTAACGAAGGTTATGAATTTAACAGTTCTAATGCGCTGGATGGCGACGATTTTGTGGGTCTGGTTATCGACCAAGACAACCAATCAAGCCTGACCGCAGAACGCGTTAAAACTTGGGTTGCCGCTCTGAAAACTGAATTTGCACTCTGATACTCCGTTCTACTACTCGTCAAGTTTTGAGCCGCAGAATCCTGCACCTGCGGCTCCTTTTTCTGCTTTATACCGCCGACTACGCTGCCAGCATTTTGCACTGCCACCCTGTTTGACGCATAATTACGCTCTCTTCTGACTCCATGGGTTCCTTTCCCAATGGCACATTTGAAACAACACATTGGTTTGTGGCAAGGCACCGGTTTACTGGTTTCTACCTTACTCGGCTCCGGCGTTTTTATTGTTCCGGCCATGACTGCCAGTCTGGCAGGAAGTTGGTCGTTACTGGCTTGGGTATTAATGGGCGCGTTGATCTTGCCTATCGTTTTTACGTTTGCCTCGTTAGGCAAACGTTACCCCGACGCTGGTGGCACCGCTTTTTTTGTTGAACAAGCGTTTGGCGAGCGTGCGGCGGATGCCATCAGTTGGCTGTTTTTGTCAGTAATTATGATTGGCCCGCCTGTGGTGATCGTCACTGCCACCGGTTATTTGTGCCAAACATTTGGTTTGCCGGAAAGCCAACATGGCATCTGGCAATTCCTGCTATTGGGCAGCATGCTGGGGCTGAATTTACTGAACATGAAAACAGCGGCGTGGATCCAAAGTTTTATCAGCTTTGGCATTTGCAGCACGTTGTTGTTAGCGGTTGGTTTATATCTTTACGGCCATCCGGTCAGTTTACCTGCTACGGATTTTTCACTGACCAATCTGGCGCAAGCGACCGGGCTGATTTTCTGGTGTTTCGTCGGCATCGAAGCGATTGCCCACCTAAGTGGCGAATTTCATCATCCAGAGCGTGATTTCCCGCGAGTCGTGATGCTGGGTATGCTCATCGCGTTGGTGTTGTATCTGTGCCTGAGCACCGTGCTGCTTTCATCCGGTTTTTACGGCAATGAAGCGCAAAATCTGACATCGATTATTCAGTTAATGAGTTCCCTCACTGGCCAGACCGGCCATCTGCTGATTGGCCTATTTGGTTTGATGACCTGTTTTATCGCGGTAAATCTCTATATCACCAGCTTCTCGCGTTTGTTTTATAGCATGGCAGAACGTGGACAGATCCATGCCTGGGCTGGAAAACTCAATCGTTACGGTGCGCCTACCAATGGTCTGCTGGTCACCTGCGGGCTCATTGCCATCACCCTATTACTTCGAATGAGCGTGCATTTACCGCTTGATGGATTGATTGGTTATGCCAATGGTGTGTTTGTGCTGATCTACCTTTCGGCTGCGTTGTCGGGCTTAAAACTACTGCCAGGTAAAGAGCGTAAACTGGCCATCATGGCAACAGGAGTTTGTCTGCTGGTAGCGGCATCACTGGCACTGCATACGCTGTATGCTGCAGCAGTACTGGGTGCTTGTTTGTTACACAAACGCCACCCACAAGCCGATAACCAGAAGTAGTTTTAGCGAGGTTGGCACATGGCTTACTCATGTGCCAGCATCCGGCCTACATTCTGGTTTTGTGCTGAATAGCACAGTTTTCCCGCAAATTGTCATTTTCAGCGCATGGCTAAAATGACGAGTAAATTGCTAAAAAAGCTGCAGTTACAATGCATTGCATGCTAACTAAATGTTTTTGTTACTATAAATTCCAGTTTTAGTAATTAACGACTCTTAGCTTTCATGTTAAGAACGTTTATTGCAATGCCAATCAACCTCGCTTTGAGGCTGTTTAGTACAGCGCAACCCTACTCTATTCGTTACGAGGATCCTTGCATGTTAGTAGGAATACCGAGAGAAAGCCTTGCCGGTGAGACGCGGGTCGCTGCGACTCCGAACACCGTTGAGCAACTAAAAAAACTCGGCTTCGACGTGGTTGTCGAGTCTGGCGCGGGTGCACTGGCCAGCTTTGATGATGCCGCGTACGTGGCCGCCGGCGCCAGCGTCGCCGCGTCTGCCGATAGTTGGCAGGCCGATATTATTTACAAGGTGAATGCCCCGTCCGATGCTGAAATCGGCCTCATTAAAGAAGGCGCCACCTTAGTCAGTTTCCTGTGGCCAGCACAAAACCCTGAGCTCGTGGCTAAACTGTCGACTAAAAAAATCAATGTACTGGCGATGGACATGGTGCCGCGTATTTCACGTGCGCAGTCCTTGGATGCCTTGTCTTCGATGGCCAACATCGGCGGTTACCGTGCGGTGATTGAAGCAGCCCATTCATTTGGTCGTTTCTTTACCGGTCAAATCACCGCCGCCGGTAAAGTACCGCCAGCCAAAGTGCTGGTGATTGGTGCCGGTGTCGCTGGTCTGGCGGCGATTGGTTCCGCCCGTTCACTGGGCGCCATTGTGCGTGCCTTTGACACCCGTTTAGAAGTGGCGGAGCAAATCGAATCCATGGGTGGCGAGTTCCTGAAACTCGACTTCGGTGGTGAAGACGGTTCATCGTCTGACGGTTACGCCAAAGTCATGTCCGATGAATTCATCAAAGCGGAAATGGCGCTGTTCGCGGAACAAGCCAAAGACGTGGATATCATCATCACCACGGCACTGATTCCGGGCAAACCAGCACCGAAGCTCATCACCAAAGCAATGGTCGATTCGATGAAACCGGGCTCGGTGATTGTCGATTTGGCTGCGGCGACCGGTGGTAACTGTGAATACACCGTACCAGGTACACTGTCCGTGACCGACTCAGGTGTGAAAGTGATTGGTTACACCGACCTGCCAGGTCGTCTGCCAACGCAGTCTTCACAGCTGTATGCCACCAACCTGGTGAATTTAGCCAAACTGTGGTGCAAAGAGAAAGACGGCAACATCAATCTGGATTTCAACGACGTCGTGTTGCGTAACATGACCGTAGTGCATCAAGGTGAAGTG
>CAIZDF010000007.1 GCA_903931645.1 uncultured Tolumonas sp. | reverse complement strand
GCATCTGGGCCAGGTTAAACTAATCATCGTCGGGTTGTCAGGAACGTAAAGGTAGTGCGTCATGTTTCTGGCAACTTCTCACTATGAATTTAAGCCCACAAAATCCGACTGATTTGGTCTGGTTTTGTGGGCTTTTTTACGATATATTATGGAAGTCACTTTATCGTATCGGTTTTAAATTTTTGACAGGAGAAGACGATGGCTTTGGAATTGATTGCCGCAGTTGCATCGGGTGATGCCGAGCAGGCTAAACAGTTATTGGCGGCGGGCGGGGATATTGAAGCGCGTGATGCTGAGGGTTCAACCTTGTTGATGTTGGCAGCTGCGACAGGTAATTTCCCCATGGTGTCACTGCTGGTTACGAGCGGTGCCCAAGTTAACGTGCGGGATGAGCGAGGTTGGTCGCCGCTGATGAAGTCGGTATACAACGCGGAGCAGGATTGTGGTTTCCCGGATGTGGCAGCGTATTTGATCGCTCACGGCGCCGATGTGGAGGCTGCCATAGGCTTTGGCGTGCGTCCTTTGATGCTGGCGGCAGGTTATGGCGAGATCGGGGTGGTTGAGACCTTGCTCGATGCAGGTGCAGATGTGCTGGCGCGCAATGAAGGCGGATTTACTGCGCTGATGATGGTAAAGCAAAAGCACTATGTGGATGTGATCAACCGCTTGCACGAGGCCGAGCGCGATGCCGGGGTTGAAGAGGGGAGTTGTGCTACCAAGAATGCACCGGGAGTCAATGTCGTTACCTTTTTGAAACCGTTCGCCAAGTCACATTGAGATTTATTTGTTTTTATTCGCGTTAAAAGGGATGTTGATGCCTTACTTTATTTATAAAATCTCTGAACGACCCATCCGCACTTTGCATAAACTGGAACAGCATGAGAAATACCGCGATGCGAGTAATCGGGTGAAAGTGCTGCGCAGTGAGATGTCCGGGGATGCGACCTTCAATATCAAGATGTTTTTTGCTGAGACCGAGTTGCATGCGGAAGATTTGCTTAACGAGGTTCGTGAAGCGCAGCCTGAATTGGGTGATGATTAAGGCGTTGGTATATGGATGAGCATG
The DNA here is from genome assembly GCA_903931645.1 of uncultured Tolumonas sp. GTDB lineage: Bacteria > Pseudomonadota > Gammaproteobacteria > Enterobacterales > Aeromonadaceae > Tolumonas. Next base: position 1,023 of record CAIZDF010000007.1, on the reverse strand, counting down.
TGTATCGTCAGGTACTCACGTCAACGCCGTATCTTTGTCCTTTCGAAAAGTCCTTGTTGTCGGGTTGTGTCGCATGTTTGCAGGTTAATTCCCGTCAAATTGCCGAGCGTGAGGTGTTGAGTTGCAATTCACCATTTTTCTGGTTGCAGTGCGTTGATTTGCGCGACTCATTTCGCATGAACTTTACCTTTGCTCTGGGTAAGCCGCATATAGACGGGCCCATGCCGCATGCACAGGAAATGCGTATGCAGTGTGGCGGATTGAGAGGATTGCAATTTGTTTTGGCAGGCGATGTTGTAGTGAGTGATGTTTCCACATTGATCTTGCAAGCTCAAAAGCAATATGGTGCGCTAGCGCAATTTCCGTTCATGCAAATTGTTCATGCTTCCAAAAATTGTTACAGTTACCGAGTTTCAACTGTTTAAGGTTACACCCTGTTTCATGTATTCAATACGAATATATTTTATGTGGGAAATTTAATTTTGCGTGCAACATAATGATTGTTTAGCTTATAATAATACCCTACCAAATTGATCAGGTAGCTTTTAATGCCGGCATTTTAACGTTTAGTCACAGGAGTCTGTAATGAGTATTACTGAAGTGGGCGTGCAAAGTGCGCTGAAAAATTTGATCGATCCGAATACAAAAAAAGACTTCGTCACGGGAAAATCGGTTAAAAATGTCAAGGTGGTTGGCAATGACGTATCGCTGGATATTTTGCTAGGTTACCCGGCTAAAAGTGTCTGGGATGAAATACGCGCGATGGTTGAAGTTCACCTTAAGGCCGCATTCCCAGACTCAAGAACGATCAGTGTGACGGTGACCAGCAAAGTGGTGCCTCATGCCGTGCAGCGCGGTGTCAAGTTGGTTGAAGGCGTGAAAAACATTATCGCGGTGGCCAGCGGCAAGGGCGGTGTGGGGAAATCTACTACGGCGGTCAACCTGGCGCTGGCGCTGGCGGCAGAAGGCGCACGCGTTGGTATACTGGATGCTGATATCTACGGTCCTTCACAGCCGACCATG
>CAIZDF010000006.1 GCA_903931645.1 uncultured Tolumonas sp. | reverse complement strand
GGCGGAATTATTGGCCCGAGTGCGAGCGTTAATGCGCCGCCGTTTTGAGAAAACAGAGAATGCGCTGCTGTTTGGTTCATTGAAACTAGATATGACACACCATCAGGTTTGGCTAAACGAACAAGAATTGACACTCACACGAATGGAATATGCCATTCTGCGACGCTTAATGTTACATCCGGGCAAAACGGTACAGCGTAACCGCTTACAACAAGACCTTTATGACTGGCATGATGATATTGGCTCCAATACGTTGGAGGTTTATATCCATCATCTGCGTCGCAAAATTGGTGCTGGCACAATTAAAACTATTCGGGGCGAGGGCTATCGACTTGAACAACAAGAAGAGTAGTTTATCCCGGCGATTATTAATTAGTTTGGGCACTATCATTTTCATTACCCAAACCATCACCATTTCTTGGTTACTGCACGAAGATCGGGAGTTATTAACCCAGACATTACGTCATCTGGGGCAACCGGAATCCACATTACATCTTTTACATGGTACAAACCGGGAAATGTTAGGCGCGTTGTTAGTACCAACAGGGCTAGAGTTTTTACTCAGTTTAGTTGTAGCGTGGTTTATGATTAACTGGATTGTAGCACCACTAAAAAAATTAACAGATCAACTGCAAGAACGAAGTGTGGAACACTGGGAACCCTTTAATGTGGGGGGGCGTAGTACAGAAGTGGAAGCCATCACTGGCGCACTAAATGGTCTAATGCAGAAACTTCAGCAAGCATTTCAGCGAGAGCGTCAATTTACCGCTGATGTATCACATGAACTCAGAACGCCAATTGCTGGAATTCGGTTAAATCTCGAGTTATTAGCATTACAGCATCCGGCTGAAATTGATCCGCTTATCGCGCGTCTTGATGGTATGCAACATACCATCGAACAATTGCTGACTATGGCTCGTTTAGAGCAGCAAATGGTTATGGGGCTGCAAACTCAGGTTGATTTGGTTCAAGAGGTTATCTTACCCATTCAGCATGAACTTACCGAGTTGTTGCAGCCTCGTAGGCAAACTATAATTTTGCATCTTCCTGATTCAATGGTGGTTATCGGCGATAAGACTTTATTGCGTATGCTGATAAGGAATCTAGTCGAGAATAGCCACCGGTATGCAGATAGTGGCTCGGCGGTGACCATTCATTTATCAGCTGTAAACGGCTGCCCACAATTAAGTATTCGCGATATTGGCACTGGTGTTGATGAAACGGCAATTATTTCATTAACCAATGCATTCCAACGCTTTGATCAACGAGGCAATGGGATCGGGCTCGGGTTAAATATTGTTGCCAGAGTCTGCGCTTTGCATCAGGCCACGCTGCGTATCGAAAACCATCATGAACCACATGGTCTCATGGTTGAAATTACTTTCCCGCGATTAAATAACCAGTAGTAAATAAAAAAGGGCTGAAACAGTTCAGCCCTCTATATCATGCTATCTACACAGCTTAGCTGTGGTATTGCTCACAGGCTTGCAGTGTATTCTCAATCAGGGTGGCAACCGTCATCGGGCCAACACCGCCAGGAACAGGTGTTATAAAGCTGGCGCGCTGTGCAGCGGTTGCATATTCCACATCGCCGACTAGTGTGCCGTTAGATAAACGGTTAATACCGACATCTAATACGATCGCACCAGGTTTGATCCATTCACCAGGAATGAATTCTGATTTACCTACCGCAACGGCCAAGATATCAGCCTGACGAACAAACTGTTCTAAGCCTTTGGTAAAACGATGACAAGTCGTTGTTGTACAACCAGCCAGTAACAGCTCCAGCGTCATTGGGCGACCGACAATATTCGAGGCACCAACGATAACTGCATGCATGCCTTTTAATTCGACCCCGGTGCTTTCAAGCAGGGTGATCATACCTTTTGGAGTGCAAGGGCGCAGGGCTGGGATTCGCTGGGCTAAACGGCCGACATTGTAAGGATGGAAACCATCAACATCTTTATCAGGAACAATACGTTCGATCACTTGCGTTGAATCGAGGTGTGCCGGAAGTGGTAGTTGAACTAAAATACCATCTACCGCAGGATCAGCATTTAATGTATCGATCAGTGCAAGAAGTTCATCCTGCGTGGTTGTTGCCGGTAGATCGTAAGATCTGGAAATAAAGCCCACTTCTTCACACGCACGGCGTTTACTGCCGACATATACCTGTGACGCAGCATCTTCGCCCACTAATACAACCGATAAACCGGGCGCTCGTAAACCATTTGCCTTTCGTTCCGCGACGCGGGCAGCTACACGCTGACGCACAGACAGGGCAATCGCTTTTCCATCAATGATTTTTGCAGACATACCTTCCACTCACCTTGCTTTGCTGGGGCGTATTGTCGCATTTTTTTTACAATAAGGTTAGTGCATAAACAACCGCTTACCTTAGTCGTTTAATATCTGAACACTCAACTCTTTTTCATTAAAAAGAGTTTGACGATCAAGGGGAGAGTCTATAACATCCGCCTCCGTTGTCGGACGCCTACAACAGAACAACAGTCGGTGATTAGCGCAGCCCGGTAGCGCATCTGGTTTGGGACCAGAGGGTCAAAGGTTCGAATCCTTTATCACCGACCATT
>CAIZDF010000005.1 GCA_903931645.1 uncultured Tolumonas sp. | reverse complement strand
GGGCACACTGAATGGCGTGATGGTGGCTTATATTGGTCTACCACCGTTTATTGCCACGCTTGGCACCTATACCGCACTGCGCGGTGCAGCCTATCTGTTAGCCGGTGGCACAACCGTTATCAACAATAACATCACCTTTGAATGGATTGGTAACTCCTATCTGGGCCCAATCCCATGGTTAGTGGTGATCGGTTTTGTGGTCATCGCCGTCTGCTGGTTCATTCTGCGCAAAACCACACTGGGCATGCATGTGTACGCAGTAGGTGGTAATGCCAATGCTGCGCGTCTGACCGGTATCAAGGTCGGCATGGTACTGACCTTCGTCTATGCCCTGAGTGGTTTAATGGCTGGATTGGGCGGGATCATGAGTGCCTCTCGTCTTTACAGTGCCAACGGCAACCTCGGTGTTGGCTACGAATTGGATGCTATCGCGGCGGTAGTGCTCGGTGGTACCAGTCTGTCTGGTGGTATCGGTAGTATCACCGGCACGTTAATCGGCGCATTGATTATCGCCGCCATGAACAACGGGATGACGCTGATGGGTGTCTCTTACTTCTGGCAGCTGGTGATCAAAGGCTGTGTGATCATCATTGCAGTTCTGATTGATAAATATCGTACCCGGAAACATGCGGGCGCTTAATACACACAACGAGTGTCTAACGACACCCAAACAACGCAACACCCCCTAAACAATAACGGCGGAGTACAACAACTATGCGTTTGAACAAACTGATGTCCACCCTGATCGCAGCAGCAGTCATTACCACCGCACCGCTGGCTCAGGCCAAAGACCTGAAATCTATCGGTGTTACCGTTGGCGACCTGGCGAACCCATTCTTCGTACAGATCACCAAGGGTGCGGAAATGAAAGCCCGCCAACTGGCAGGTAAAGACGTCAAAGTAACACTGGTCTCCAGTGGTTATGACTTAGGCCAACAAGTGACTCAGATCGACAACTTCATCGCTGCTGGCGTGGATATGATCGTACTGAACGCAGCTGACTCGAAAGGTATCGCTCCTGCAGTAAAACGTGCCCAGAAAGCAGGCATCGTGGTAGTAGCGGTTGACGTAGCAGCGGAAGGCGCAGATGCCACTGTTACCTCCAACAATACCCAAGCGGGTGAACTGGGTTGCCAATACATTGCTGACAAACTGCAAGGTCGCGGTGACGTGGTGATCATCAACGGCCCACCAGTATCTGCGGTAACCAACCGTGTTGATGGCTGTATGAACACCTTCAAAAAATACAAAGACATCAAAGTACTGTCTTCTAACCAGAACGGTAAAGGTAGCCGTGAAGGTGGCTTAGAAGTCATGACTTCTCTGCTGGCAGCTTATCCAAAAATTGATGCGGTATTCGCTATCAATGACCCTACCGGTATCGGTGCGGATCTGGCAGCCAAACAGGCGCAACGTAAAGAATTCTTCATCGTCGGTGTAGACGGTTCACCTGATGCAGAAGTAGCACTGAAACGTACTGACAACCTGTTCGTTTCTACTCCAGCACAAGATCCACAAGTCATGGCATCTAAAGCGGTAGAAATTGGTTACAACATTCTGCAAGGCAAACCAGCACCAAAAGAACCAGTGCTGATCCCAGTAACCCTGATCGACCGCAACAACGTGAAGGATTACAAAGGCTGGACAGTTAAATAATTCATCCCGTATGACACGCCGCCGCAAGGCGGCGTTTTTGCCACTGTGGTCAGCGCTCAATTTTAACGTTGAACGCTAACCAGACTGGCAACGTTCCGGGAGCCGATTTATGTACCTGGGTATTGATTTAGGTACTTCCAGCCTGAAAGTCATTTTGCTGGATACCGACGAACACATCATCGACAGTGTGAGCATGCCACTGACGGTACAACACCTGCAGCCCGATTTCAGCGAGCAAAATCCGCACGACTGGTGGCAGGCGCTACAACAGGCCATGCAACAACTCAAAACCCGCCAACCCGCCGCGCTGCGTCAGATAAAAGGTATTGGTTTCAGTGGCCAGATGCACGGCGCCACCTTGTTAGATGATAAAGGCCAGATCCTACGCCCCTGCATTTTATGGAATGATGGCCGCAGCACCGCCGAGTGTCGCTGGCTGGAGCAACGCGCTGATTTCATCGGCATCACCGGTAACCGTGTAATGGCTGGTTTTACCGCGCCAAAACTGTTGTGGGTACAACGTCACGAGCCCGATATTTTTGCCCGTATCGCACATGTACTGCTGCCAAAAGATTACCTGCGTTATCGCATGAGCGGCGACTTTGCCAGTGATATGGCCGACAGCGCCGGCACGTTATGGCTGGACACTGCGCGCCGCCAATGGAGCGAAGAGCTGCTGGTGGCTTGTAATCTCACCGTCAGCCAGATGCCGGATTTGTATGAAGGTAATCAGGTAACCGGCACGTTATATGACGCCTTAGCCGATGACTGGGGTTTACCACGCAACACGCCGCTGATTGCCGGCGCCGGCGATAACGCGGCCAGTGCTATTGGGCTTGGTGTTGTTAAGGCGGGTGATGGCTTTGTCTCGCTCGGCACCTCCGGCGTTATTTTTTCCGCCTCAGATCAGTATTACGCCAATCCGCAACAAGCGGTACACAGTTTTTGCCATGCCCTGCCCGAGCGCTGGCATCAGATGGCGGTAACACTCAGCGCCGCTGCATCCTTAAGCTGGTTTTCCCGACTCACAACCACGCCGGAAGCGCAACTGGCGCAGGAAGCTGAACAGCATGAGGCGGGCGATGTGTTATTCGCCCCGTTTCTGAATGGTGAACGCACACCGTGGAATGACCCGCATCTGCGCGGTGCGTTTTTTGGCCTCGCCGATTCGCATCAACGCGGACACTTAGCCCGTGCCGTCATGGAGGGTGTAGCCTTTTCATTGGCTGATGGTTATCAGGCACTGCAACAAGCTGGTTGCGCGCCGCATCAAATGATTGCCACTGGTGGCGGTGCGCGCAGCCAGTTCTGGTTACAGATGATTGCCGATCTCACGCAATGTCGCATCATTGTGCCAACGTATGCCGATGTTGGCGCCGCCTTTGGGGCCGCCCGACTGGCCCGCTTAGCCATCGAACCGGAAGCTTTATTACATCTGACTTCGCATGTCGTACCTGCGACAGCCATCATCCGACCACAATCACAACCCGATCTGCAGGCGCGCTATCAGCGTTACCAGCAGCTGACGCGCTGGTTGTGCCAACAGGAGGGGTAAATGCGTCGTTCACAGCTCAATGAAATTTTAGCCGACAGTCAGGCGTTATTCGCCAAATATCAAATTGCTTTGCCGCCGTTTGCCCATTTCACTGCCAACGAATGGGCCAAACATGAGCTTAGCCGTTTTCAGGAAGTGTTCGACCTGCAACTCGGTTGGGATGTCACCGACATGGGCAGTAATGATTTTGCCTCAACCGGTCTAACCCTGTTCACCCTGCGTAACGGCTCCGTCGGTGGTAAACCCTACCCGAAACCGTATGCTGAAAAAATCATGATCAGCCGCGAAGGCCAGGTCACGCCCTGCCATTTCCACTGGTACAAGATGGAAGACATCATTCATCGCGGCGGCGGCAATATGATCATTGAGCTGTATAACCGCACCGCTGATGAACAGTGTGACACCACCGATATCGACGTCGTGCTCGACGGCGAACGTCAGCGGCATAAATCCGGCAGTCGCCTGCGCTTAACTGCAGGGCAAAGCATCACGCTGACGCAAGGTCTGTATCACTCATTCTGGGCCGAACCTGGTTTCGGGCCAGTGATCTTGGGTGAGGTCTCTATGGTGAATGATGATCGGTGTGATAACCGGTTCCTGCAGCCACAATCCCGTTTCAGTGAAATTGAAGAAGACGAATCGCCGTTACACCTGTTGTGTAACGAATATGCCCGTTTCCTACCGCTACAGGAGCCATCGTTATGTCGCTGATTTCTCTCGCTCAAGGTTTATCACATGCCCGCGAACATGGTTATGCTTTGGGTGCGTTTAATGTGCTGGATACCCATTTCCTGCGTGCGCTGTTTGCCGCCGCCGAAGCACAACGCTCGCCGTTCATTATCAATATCGCCGAAGTGCATTTTAAATATGTGTCGCTGGATGCCATCTGTGCCGCCATCAAAGCGGAAGCGGCGTTACATAATATTCCGGTAGTGCTGAATCTCGATCATGGCACCAGCTTTGATGCGGTGATGAAAGCCATTCGTCTGGGCTTTACCTCAGTGATGTTTGATGGCTCGGGTTTAAGTTACGAAGAAAATATTCGCCAGACTGCGGAAGTGGTGAAGATGTGCCATGCGCTCGGTATTTCAGTGGAAGCCGAACTGGGCGCAGTCGGTGGTGACGAAGGCGGCTCGTTGTATGGCTCATGTGACAGCAGTAAATTTACCGACCCAAGCAAAGCCACTGATTTTGTCACCCGCACCGGCATTGATGCGCTGGCGGTGGCGATTGGGAATGCTCACGGGAAATATCGGGGCGAACCCAAACTCGACTTCCCCCGCCTGCAAGCCATTCAGGAACAAACCGGTTTGCCACTGGTGTTGCACGGTGGTTCCGGCATCAGTGATGCGGATTTCCGCAAAGCCATTTCGCTGGGTATTCACAAAATTAACTTCTATACCGGCATGTCACAAAATGCACTGGTGGCCGTTGAGCAGGCGATGCAGCATCGCGAAACCGCCTACGATGAACTGGCGCACATGCTGATGGGCATTGAAACGGCCATCCAAAGTACGGTGGAAGAACAGATGCAGATCTTTGGCAGCGCAGGGAAAGCCTGATGAGTGCCCCGCGCTGTGGCATCCTCGCTGCGGGCACGCTGCTGGTTGATCATGTGCATCTGATTGATGACTGGCCAGAACAGGGGCGACTGGCCACCATTCTGCATACGGAAAATGCCACCGGTGGCGCGGTACCCAACGTATTGCGCACGCTGGCGCGGATGAAAACCGGTCTACCGCTCGCAGCAGCCGGCTTGCTCGGTGATGATCTGGATGGCGAATTCATTCGCCAGTGCCTCAACGACGATGATATTGATTGTCGCTGGCTGCAAACCGCGCCCCACCCGACCAGCATGACGCAGGTGATGACCAATCATCGCAACGGGCAACGTACCTTTTTCCACGCCCATGGCAGTAATGCCGCATTCGACAGCCGCGTGCTGTCAGGGCTGCGCAGCCATCACCGCATTTTGCATCTGGCTTACCTGTTATTGCTGCAACAACTGGAAGCTGCCGATGAGGAATACGGTGTTATCGCAGCCCGCTTGTTCCACCAGTTACAGCAACAAGGCTATCTCACCTCGCTGGATCTGGTCTCTATCGATGACCCGGAACGCGCCAAACGTGTGGTGTTACCAACGTTGCCGTATGTCGATTACCTGATCATCAATGAATTAGAGGCCGCAACCTTAACCGGGCAACCACTGCGCCTGGCCGACGGCAAACCCGATCTGCTACAAATTCCACATGCGGCGAAAAGCTTGCTGCAACAAGGCGTGCAACGCGTGGTGGTGATCCACTGCCCGGAAGGCGCTTGGGCGGAAAGTTGCCACGGCGACAGCCTGTTTACGCCGTCGTATTGGATCGAACCGCAGGAAATTGCCGGCACGGTTGGCGCTGGTGATGCGTTTTGTGCCGGTGTGTTATATGGCCTGCATCAGGAATGGAGTCTGCGCGATACGCTGCAGCTGGGTAATGCCTGTGCGCGGTTTAACCTGCGCAGCACCAACGCCATTGATGGCGCGGCACCGCTGGCCGAGTTACAGGCGTTTATAGCACAACAGGCAAATGGTAACGGAGGTGATCAGGCTTTATGAACGACGGTCACTTCACGCGACATGACATAACCGGCACCACGGATGGTGCGGATATATTCCGGCTGTTTCGGGTTGGGTTCGATTTTCCGGCGCAGACGCATGATCAACACATCGATGGTGCGGTCGAACACATCCAACGCGTCGCTGTGCGTCATCTCCAGCAGTTGATCGCGGGTCAGCACTTTGCGCGCGTTTTTCAGCAACACCGTCAACAACGAATATTCGCCCTGCGTCAGCTCAATGTCGTCGCCGCCGGGGGTGTGCAAGCGGCCGGTATGGGTGTTGAGCAACCAACCGTCGAAACGATAACCGGGGCCACTGATCGGCACCACGACACGGCGTTGTGGCGTTTCACCGGCCGGTGTGCGGCGCAAGACAGCTTTCGCGCGCGCCACGACAATCCGCGGCACAAAGGGTTTGGCAATGTAGTCATCAGCACCCATTTCCAGGCCCACGATCATGTCTGATTCGGTGGCCAAACCGGTCAGCATAATGACGGGTAGATCGGGGAATTGCAGGCGGATTTGTTGTAACAATAACAGACCGCTCATGTCAGGCAGCATTAGATCCAGCAGTACCAGCGCAATATCAGGTTCCTGCTGTAACGTCTGCAGAGCTGATTGCGCCAGATGGCAGGTTCGAACATCGAACACATGTTCGCAGAGGACATCGGTCAGCAATTCGCAGATAGCGACGTCATCGTCCACGACCAGGATCTTGTTTTTCATTATGGGGTCCGTGCTTATTTTTAGAGATAAATCAAATTGTAGTCATTTGTGACGTCGAAACCAGAGAACAAACAATGAACTGTGAGCTGACTTACTTCAGCTATACCAAAGTAATTGGAGTTGCAGCGAGGCGACAAGTGAATGAATCCCCATGAACATAGATAGCTATGTGATTGGGGTGAGTGCACGTCGTCAACGATGCTGCAACTTCAAGTACGAAGGTATACATCAAACAATAAGAGGAAATAAACCATGCGCATCGGAATTGATTTAGGTGGAACCAAAATTGAAGTTATCGCGCTGGATAACGATGGTGGCGAGCTGTTCCGGAAACGAGTGCCAACGCCTCGCCATGATTACCAGCAGACTCTGAACGCCATCACCGGTCTGGTGCTGGATGCTGAAACCGCCACCGGCAAAAAAGGCTCGGTCGGATTAGGCAGTCCCGGCACCATCTCGCCATTTACCGGCAAAGTGAAAAACGCCAACTCCACCTGGCTAAATGGCCAGCCGCTGGATAAAGATCTGGAAGCCATGCTGGAACGTCCGGTACGCATCGCCAATGACGCCAACTGTCTGGCGGTATCGGAGGCAACCGATGGCGCCGGTGCCGGCGGTAAAGTGGTATTTGCTGTCATCATTGGCACCGGTTGTGGTTCGGGCATTGCCATCAATGGCCGCGTGCATGCCGGTGGTAATGGGATTGCCGGTGAATTTGGTCATAACCCGCTGCCGTGGATCGATGAGGACGAGTGGAACTACCAAAACGTCACGCCTTGTTATTGTGGCAAAAAAGGCTGCATCGAGACCTATGTGTCGGGCACCGGTTTTGCCAACAGCTATAAATTCAACACCGGCATCGAACGCAAAGGCGTTGAAATCATGGCACTGGTGGCCCAGGGCGATAAAGCCGCCATCAAAGCGATTGAAGATTACGAACGTCGTCTGGCCAAAGCGCTGGCGCACGCCGTCAACCTGATGGACCCGGACGTGATCGTATTAGGCGGTGGCATGAGTAACGTAGAACGCATCTACGACAACATTCCACGCCTGATGAAGGAATACGCCTTCGGTGGTGAATGTGAAACGCCGGTGCGCAAAGCCCTACACGGCGACTCCAGTGGTGTGCGTGGTGCTGCTTGGCTGTGGCAGCGCGACGACCTGTAATCGCTCAATCGGTATAGTTGATGTGATGGCGCCTGATTTCCGGCGCCATTTTTTTAGCGCTTACACCCCATAGCCCATCAATTTCAGTAGTTTTTGCGCCTGCTCGACGGCATCCTGCCGATGCAGAATCCCCAGTTTCTGATACAGATTCCGGATATGCGTTTTGATGGTAGTGGCTGCGACATCCAGCTCAACCGAGATCTGCTCATTGCTGTAACCTGAGTAAATCAACCCCAGCACCTGCCACTCACGCTGCGTCAGCGGGCTGGTGCGGATCAGCTCCGGCACATTCGGATGATTCAGCAATTTTTCGACAAACCCTTCATCGAAATGGGC
>CAIZDF010000004.1 GCA_903931645.1 uncultured Tolumonas sp. | reverse complement strand
TATTCTATAAATGAGTGTATTTGAGAATTATTGAAACAATAAATTCAAATTGAGCTGAGTTGAATTAATGAAGGACATATCCCTGACTTGTTCGCAACTTCCCTAGATAGCGGAAGAAAATACGCAGCTGTCCGGCATAAGAATCCCACGTCTTTTCTTTACCAGTACGAGCTGAAACCAAGTAGTCAAAATAGGTAGTGAGATTTTCATCAATCTCACCATTCCTCAATACGAAGTACTGACCATTTTGAACATTTTCTTGCTTAACGATATCTCGAAGATCAGTTCGTCTATTTGCTGATGCCTCTTGAAGTAAAGCGATTGAAAACTTAATGAAACGATGAGTACTCATTCACATATGAATCCATAACTAAATGTTACATATGTTATAGTACAGAACTTTAAATATAACCAATAACTGCGCTATCAAAACCTATTAAAATACACTCTAATGTTACAAATGTTATAGGTTATAACTTATACACTAACGACCAAATTCCCCAAAACAATACCGTGTTTATGACCTAAACCGGAACGCGGCAGAATGGTGGCACACAGACTTGGATCAGCGATATGGATCGCAAGCCCGGTTGGGATCAATTTGGTATCACCAGGTACCAGTTCGACTGATTCATCGAGACAAGCGCGCAGATCTAAACCAGCGGAGCCAGGTGTCGCGTATTCAGGTAATGGAAATTCGTTGCCGATGCGAGCATCGAGGATCTTAAGTTCAATCTGTTTCATGTTGATAGCGCTGTATAATGAGTGAAATGAGTTGTTGAGCCACTTGTTGTTTGCTGGCCAGTGGCAGTTCTTGCTGTGCATTGTGCCAGAACACGGTTAAGGCATTCTGATCAGCATTAAAGCCCTGTTCTGCGCGGCTGACATCGTTCGCGGCGATCATATCCAGCCCCTTACGTTGCAGTTTATCCAGCGCATATCGAGCTACATCCTGCGTTTCGGCGGCGAAGCCTACCACAAATGGTTTATCTGCGCGCGCTGCAACACCGGCAATAATGTCAGGATTTTTTACCAGCTGGAGTGTCAGCGTATCGCTGTCAGCCTGTTTCTTCATTTTGTGCGCAGCCACTGATTCCATTCGGTAATCGGCTACCGCGGCACAACCGATAAAAATCGAATGATCAGCCACTTGCGCGTCAACTGCGGTTTGCATATCCAGCGCACTTTCTACGTCAATACGCACCACACCTTTTGGTGTTGGCAGATTGACTGGGCCGGCAACCAGCGTGACTTTCGCGCCTGTCGCGGCGGCAGCTTCAGCCAGCGCAAACCCCATCTTGCCGGAGCTGTGATTACTGATATATCGCACCGGATCGATCGCGTCACGGGTCGGGCCGGCGGTAATGAGAAAAGAGATTTCGCAATGCTGTGCAGGTTGGAAAAATTTCACTACTTCAGCCACGATATCCAGCGGATCTAACATCCGCCCCGGGCCAACGTCACCGCAGGCCTGACTGCCGATACCTGGCCCCCAGATCTGCACACCGCGTTGCGCCAGCACCTGCAAATTACTTTGCGTGGCGGCATGCAGATACATCTGCATATTCATCGCTGGTGCAATCGCTAACGGAGCCGGGCTGGCCAGACACAGGGTGGTCAGTAACTCATCACCCATGCCGGTGGTCAGGCGGGAAATAACATTCGCCGTCGCCGGAGCAACCAATACTAAATCCGCCCATTTCGCCAACTCAATATGCCCCATCCCCGCTTCTGCCTGCGGATCAAACATACTATTTGCCACGATATGGCCGGATACTGCCTGTAAGGTCAGCGGAGTAATAAATTCTTTCGCGGCATCGGTCATTACAACCCGAACTTCTGCGCCCTGTTCACGCAGACGACGTATGATCTCAGCCGCTTTATATGCGGCGATCCCGCCAGTCACGCCCAGCAGGATCCGTTTATTTTGCAATTGCATCAGCATGCACCCCAGATCCATAAAAACTGGCCAAGATAGTACACAATGCCTGTCGGTGTTCACAGGCATTTACGACCATTAACATCGCTTAAAGTACACTTTTCTGCATAAAAAATAGGGAAATGCATGGCGATCTGTGACTGGCCGGAAAATGAACGACCACGAGAAAAATTACTGCAACGCGGTGCCCATGCACTCAGTGATGCGGAATTATTAGCCATCTTTTTACGTACTGGCGTTGCCGGTTGTAATGCCATTGAGCTGGCCAGAAAGCTGTTGCAGGAATTCGGTTCGCTACGCGCTTTACTCGGTGCAGAACAAGCGCAGTTTTGTCAGGCGCATGGGCTGGGCCCAGCCAAATACGTACAACTACAAGCAGTGCTGGAGATGAGTAATCGCTATTTGAATGAATGCCTGCAACGCGGTGACGCTTTAACCAGCCCGTTGTTAGTTCGCCGTTATTTACAAGCCCAGTTACGCGATCGCCCTCGCGAAGTATTTGCCATGTTGTTGCTGGATAATCAGCATCGGGTGTTACAGTTTTGCGAATTATTTTTCGGAACTATCGATGCCGCCAGTGTTTATCCGCGGGAAATCGTACAAGCGGTGTTAAAACATAATGCTGCAGCAGTCATTCTCTGTCATAATCATCCGTCAGGCGTAGCCGAACCAAGTCACGCCGATCGCCATATCACTGAGCGCATTTGCGCCGCTTTGCGTCTGATCGACGTGCGAGTGCTAGATCACTTTGTGATAGGAGATGGGGACCCCGTCTCCTTTGCCGAACGCGGATGGTTATAAAACGAACCTGACAAGGGCATTTTGCTTGATCTTGTCGGGGCGATGCTGTATAAAATGCCGCCTTCTATCTATGTGCTCTGCTATACGGCAGCGGGGCAACAGAAAATGCGCGAGCAGAAGTAAGATTTTTGGAGAGACAACATGTCTAGAGTGTGTCAAGTAACCGGAAAGCGTCCAATCGTGGGGAACAATCGTTCTCACGCTAAAAACGCGACCCGTCGCCGTTTCCTGCCTAACCTGCAATCTCACCGTTTCTGGGTTGAAGGCGAGAAGCGTTTTGTTACCCTGCGTTTAACACCGAAGGGTATGCGTATTATCGACAAGCTGGGTATCGAAGCTGTTTTGGCTGATATCCGTGCTCGTGGCGAACAAGTGTAAGGAGATAAATCATGGCTAAAGGTGCTCGCGAAAAAATTCGTCTGAACTCCAGCGCCGGTACTGGTCACTTCTACACTACGACCAAGAACAAGCGCACCATGCCTGAGAAAATGGAGATCAAAAAATTTGATCCTGTTGTTCGTCAGCATGTAATTTACAAAGAAGGCAAGATCAAGTAATTGGTCTGGCGTTCTGAAAAACCCGGTCTTGTGCCGGGTTTTTTGTTATCAGCCTGTCGCCGTATGATGTCGACTGGTAAATAAATTTTGCAGTTACTTGATGATAGTAACTTGATAGTCGCTACTTGATAGGAGCGCATTATGGCTGCTGCAGGTACCCTGTTTATTATTTCTTCGCCCAGCGGCGCAGGAAAATCCAGTCTGTTAACGGCGTTATTATCCCGTTATAACAGCGATGGCCGAATGGCACTTTCCGTTTCTCATACCACGCGGGCAATGCGTCCTGGTGAAGAAAATGGTGTGCATTACCACTTCGTCAGTAAAGAAGAATTTCAGGCCCTGATTGCCCGCGATGCTTTTTTCGAATGGGCAGAAGTATTTGGTAATTACTACGGTACATCCAAAGAATTGATTGAACAGGCACTGGCAAACGGGATCGATGTTTTTCTCGATATCGATTGGCAAGGTGCTCGTCAGATCCGCGAACTGTATCGTGACACACAGTCTATTTTTGTGTTACCGCCAAGTTTGCCGATTTTGGAACAACGTTTGATTGGTCGTGGTCAGGACAGCGAAGAAGTGATTGCCAAGCGTATGGCGCAGGCGGTTTCGGAAATGTCGCACTATCCTGAGTATGACTATCTGATCATCAATGATGATTTCGAACTGGCACTGCAACAATTGCAGTCCATTGTACTGGCGGGTCGCGCAAAACTGCGTCCGCAGGCTATTTGTCACGCCAATCTGCTCAATCAGCTACTGGCGGGATAAATTAAAACCAAGTAGAATTTTCACCCTCGATTTATATGGGAGTTTGCTATGGCACGCGTTACTGTTGAAGATGCGGTAAAACAAGTTGGCAACCGCTTTGATTTGGTGCTGGTGGCCGCTCGCCGCGCTCGTCAGCTTGCCGTTCAGGGCAAAGATCCGTTGGTAGATGAAGAAAATGACAAACCAACCGTGATCGCATTGCGCGAGATCGAAGAAGGTTTGATTTCTAATCAGTTCATGGATGCGCAAGAACGTATCGAACAGCAACAACAGGAAGCAAGTGAGCTGGCTGCTGTTGCCGCGCTGACTCAGGACCGTGATTACGGTTTCTAAGCATTCGTTTATTGCTTATTACGAACGGCACCCTAGTGGTGCCGTTTTTGTCTTTATTTACAAGTGTGCGGAATAATCGCAAACTGCGGGATATGGTTTTACGCTGATGAGTAGTGAAGCGGGGTCACTTTTGTATCTGTTTGAAGATCTGAAAACATTATTGAGCAGCTATCTGCCCGTAGAACAGGTGACCCAGATCCAGGATGCCTTTCTGGTCGCGCGTGACGCTCACGAAGGGCAAAGCCGTTCCAGCGGTGAACCTTATATCACGCATCCCGTTGCCGTAGCCCGTATTCTGGCCGAGATGCATCTCGATCATGAAACGCTGATGGCTGCATTGCTGCACGATGTGATTGAAGATACCCCGATCACCAAAGATCAATTGGCAGGTCAGTTTGGTCAGGCCGTAGCCGAATTGGTATATGGTGTTTCCAAGCTCGATAAACTGAAATTTCGCGATCATAAAGAAGCGCAGGCGGAAAACTTTCGCAAAATGGTCATGGCCATGGTGCAGGATATTCGCGTTATCCTGATCAAGCTGGCTGACCGCACGCATAATATGCGGACATTGGGCTCTTTACGTCCCGACAAACGCCGTCGCATCGCCCGCGAAACGCTGGAAATCTTCTCCCCGATTGCGAACCGCTTAGGTATTCACTCGTTAAAAAGCGAGCTCGAAGAGTTGGGCTTTGAAGCGCTCTATCCGATGCGCGCTCGAATATTACGGGAAGCCGTTAAACGCGCCCGCGGTAATCGCAAAGAGGTGATCGACTCGGTGTACAAAGCGGTAAATGGCCGCTTAGAAGATGCGCATATTAAAGGTATGGTCATCGGTCGGGAAAAGAACCTCTATTCCATCTATAACAAGATG
>CAIZDF010000003.1 GCA_903931645.1 uncultured Tolumonas sp. | reverse complement strand
GTTGAAGTTGCTCGTTTACCTAAAGATGTACTCGTTGAAGTTGAAGCTATTGCATATGTAGCTAAATAACATGAGTTTGAATTTTGCTATTGTAGTCAGTGGTCCGGTATATGGATCTCAGGCTGCCAGTTCGGCATACCGTTTTGTTCGAGCAGTACTGGCTTCTGGACACGCTATACTTGGCGTGTTTTTTTATCAGGATGGGGTCATGAATGCCAGTTATCTGCATTCGCCAGCGACTGATGAAGATGACTTGCATCAATTGTGGTGTGAATTAGCAATACAGCAACAGATCCGTTTACATACCTGTATTGCAGCAGCACAAAGGCGGGGCGTTTTAGATAGCGTTCTTGCTACAGAAACAGGAAAGGGCACCAGCAATGTTCGAGCACCATTTTTGCTTTCGGGTCTAGGTCAGTTAGCAGAAATGTTGTTAACTGCAGATCGTGTTGTTCGTTTTTAAGTTGGTTATGAATCAGATTGCATTTGTTTTTCGGCAAGCACCTTATGGCAGTGCTAGTGGCAGAGAAGGATTAGATGCCATGCTGGCAACTTCTGCGTATACCGAGAATATTGCTGCCTTCTTTATGGATGATGGGGTTTATCAGTTGATACACCAACAGCAATCAGCTGCAATATTGGCCAAAGATCATTCTTCGATGTTTAAGTTATGCGAACTGTATGATATCGAAAATATTTATGTGTCAGCCGCGTCATTGGCTGAACGTGATATTACTTGCGACCAGTTATTGATGCCGGTGACAGTGCTGACACAAGAAGCGTTTTATAACCAATTATTGGCTTATCAAATCAAATTAATGTTTTGAGAATTTTATGTTGCATGTCGTTTCACAATCGCCATTTTCACATACCATGCTTCAGAGCTGCTTGGATTTCATGTGTGCTGATGATCAACTATTGTTGATTCAGGACGCAGTTATAGCCACGACAACCCAGCATTGGGGGCAGCAACTGCAAAATAAAGAAATTTATGTTTTGCAGGAAGATTTAACGGCGAGGGGGCTAACTGCTAAAATAGGCATTCCCATCGATATGACTGGATATGTAGCTCTCGTTGTCAGACATGACAGCCCCCTTTGCTGGTAAAAATTTCCCCCCAACCGCATTTTTTGTCACCTATACTTCAATTCATTTCAGCTATATCCATCTATAGTTGTATAAATCTTGACTCGCAGGCCATACAGACATAGAATTTTGCGTCCCCGTATCTGCGGGGAGGATTTTTCACATGTTTATAAAGCGATTGCTATTACCAGGAGCTTTTAATGGCAACTATTAACCAGCTTGTTCGCAAGCCGCGCGTTAAGCAAGTTGTAAAAAGCAGCGTTCCTGCCTTGAATGCTTGCCCACAAAAACGTGGTGTGTGTACACGTGTGTATACCACTACTCCTAAAAAACCTAACTCAGCACTGCGTAAGGTATGTCGTGTTCGTTTAACTAACGGATTCGAAGTTACTTCTTACATCGGTGGTGAAGGCCATAACCTGCAGGAACACTCCGTGGTCCTGATCCGTGGTGGTCGTGTTAAAGACTTACCAGGTGTGCGTTACCACACCGTTCGTGGCGCGTTGGATTGCTCCGGTGTTAAAGACCGTAAACAATCTCGCTCCAAATACGGCGTGAAGAAGCCTAAGGCTTAATGGTTTTCCGTTAAGTAAGGCCAAACATTTTCATAAAACATTTTTTTGTTTTGGGTAAAACCTGAAGTTTCGGAGAATTAAAATGCCAAGACGTCGCGTTGTTGGTCAGCGTAAGATTCTGCCAGATCCTAAGTTCGGTTCTGAGCTGCTGGCTAAATTCATCAACGTAGTAATGGTTGACGGTAAGAAATCCGTTTCTGAAAGCATTGTTTACGGTGCTTTGGAAATCATTGCTAACAAAAGTGGTAAAGACCACTTAGCTACATTTGAAGGTGCTTTGGACAACATCCGTCCGAACGTGGAAGTTAAGTCCCGCCGTGTTGGTGGTTCTACTTACCAGGTTCCGGTAGAAGTTCGTCCAGTGCGTCGTAATGCCCTGGCTATGCGCTGGTTGGTAGAAGCGGCTCGCAAACGTGGTGAAAAATCTATGGCTCAACGTTTAGCAGGTGAACTGCTGGATGCAGCCGACAATAAAGGCTCTGCGGTTAAGAAACGTGAAGACGTGCACCGCATGGCTGAAGCGAATAAAGCATTCGCTCACTATCGCTGGTAATCCGGTTGTACAGGTCATCCTTGGGTGGCCTGTACGCGGTTTCGTTGTCTAAGGTTCAACCTTAGTAAGAGGATATCTATCGTGGCTCGTGCAACACCCATTGAGCGTTACCGTAATATCGGTATCAGCGCACACATCGACGCCGGTAAAACAACGACTACTGAACGTATCCTGTTTTACACCGGTGTAAACCACAAAATTGGTGAAGTTCATGATGGCGCAGCTACCATGGACTGGATGGAACAGGAACAAGAGCGTGGTATTACTATTACCTCTGCGGCTACTACCTGTTTCTGGAGTGGTATGGGTAAACAATTCCAACCACACCGCGTTAACATCATCGATACCCCTGGCCACGTTGACTTTACTATCGAAGTAGAGCGTTCAATGCGTGTGCTGGACGGCGCAGTAATGGTTTACTGTGCAGTAGGTGGTGTTCAGCCGCAGTCTGAAACAGTATGGCGTCAGGCTAACAAGTATAAAGTACCTCGTATTGCGTTCATTAACAAAATGGACCGTACTGGTGCTAACTTCCTGCGTGCTGTTGAACAGATCAAAACTCGTCTGAAAGGTCATGCAGTTCCTCTGCAATTGCCTATCGGCGCAGAAGAAAACTTCAAAGGCGTCATCGACTTAGTCAAGATGAAAGCCATCAACTGGAATGAAGCCGACCAAGGCGTTACCTTCGAATACGAAGAAATTCCAGCTGAGTTGTTGTCTGAAGCGCAAGAATGGCATCAACATTTGGTTGAGTCTGCAGCTGAAGCAACTGAAGAACTGATGGAAAAATACTTAGGTGGCGAAGAGTTCACCGAAGTTGAGCTGAAAGCTGCTCTGCGCGATTTAGCATTGCGTAATGAAATCGTTCTGGTTACCTGTGGTTCTGCATTCAAGAACAAAGGTGTTCAGGCAATGCTGGACGCTGTTATCGAATATCTGCCTTCACCAACTGACGTACCAGCGATTGCTGGTCAGTTAGAAGATGGCACACCAGCTGAGCGTCATCCAGTAGATGATGAGCCATTCTCTGCACTGGCATTCAAAATCGCAACTGACCCATTCGTGGGTAACCTGACGTTCTTCCGTTGTTACTCTGGCGTTGTGAATTCAGGCGATTTCGTTCTGAACTCAGTTAAAGACAAACGCGAGCGTATTGGTCGTATCGTTCAGATGCACGCTAATAAACGTGAAGAAATCAAAGAAGTTCGTGCTGGTGACATCGCAGCTGCGATCGGTCTGAAAGACGTGACTACTGGTGATACTCTGTGTGTTGAATCTGCGCCAATTATCCTTGAGCGTATGGAATTCCCAGAGCCAGTAATCTCTGTTGCTGTTGAGCCAAAAACCAAAGCTGACCAAGAAAAAATGGGTCTGGCTCTGGGTCGTCTGGCTCAAGAAGATCCATCATTCCGTGTATGGACTGATGAAGAATCAAGCCAAACCATCATCGCTGGTATGGGTGAGTTGCACCTGGAAATCATCGTTGACCGTATGCGTCGTGAGTTCAAGGTTGAAGCTAATGTGGGTAAACCACAGGTTGCTTACCGTGAAACCGTTCGTGTTGAAGCGAAAGATGTTCAGGGTAAACATGCTAAACAGTCTGGTGGTCGTGGTCAGTACGGTCATGTAGTAATCGACCTTTTCCCTCTGGACGAAGGTGCTGGTTTCACATTTACCAACGATATTAAAGGTGGTGTAATTCCTGGTGAATTCATCCCTGGCGTTGAGAAAGGTATCCGCGAACAGCTGAAATCTGGTCCTCTGGCTGGTTATCCAGTAGTGGACGTTGGTGTTCGTCTGCACTTCGGTTCTTACCATGATGTCGACTCTTCTGAATTGGCGTTTAAAATCGCTGCTTCTATGGCATTCAAATCAGGCTTCATGCAGGCTAAACCAGTTCTGCTGGAACCTGTAATGAAAGTCGAAGTTGAGACTCCAGAAGACTACATGGGTGATGTGATCGGTGACTTAAACCGTCGTCGTGGCATCATCGAAGGTATGGAAGACGGTCCATCTGGCAAGCTGGTTCGCGCGATGGTTCCGTTGGCTGAAATGTTCGGTTATGCAACTGACCTGCGTTCTGCCACCCAAGGCCGTGCTTCTTACTCCATGGAATTCGGTAAATACGCTGAATCACCAAACAACATCGCTTTGGCGGTGATTGAAGCGCGTAAGTCTAAATAATTAACACGTAATCTTTCCGCCAGTTTTTGACTGGCGGAAATAATCAAATAGGAAGGACAACGTCGTGTCTAAAGAAAAATTTGAACGTACAAAACCCCACGTTAACGTTGGTACCATCGGCCACGTTGACC
>CAIZDF010000002.1 GCA_903931645.1 uncultured Tolumonas sp. | reverse complement strand
TTTTCACGCTGCGCAGCCACGTCTAATGCGGCTTTGATACGAGCTTGTTTTTTCGCCTTCTCACGAACAGTGACTACATCTTCAGGAGAAACGTTATAAGAAGGAATGTTTACCACTTTGCCATTGATAACGATAGCTTTATGGCTAACCAGCTGGCGAGCTTCCGCACGAGTAGATGCAAAACCCATACGATAAACTACGTTGTCCAGACGACCTTCCAGCAACTGCAGTAGGTTCTCACCGGTATTACCTTTGATGCGAGTCGCTTCACGGTAATAGTTACGGAATTGTTTTTCCAGAATGCCGTAAATACGACGGACTTTCTGTTTTTCACGCAGCTGTACACCGTAGTCAGACAGACGTGGCTTACGCGCACCGTGCTGACCAGGAGCTGTGTCAATTTTACACTTAGAGTCGATAGCACGAACGCCTGATTTCAGGAACAGATCGGTGCCTTCACGACGGCTAAGCTTCAGCTTTGGGCCTAAATATCTTGCCATGTTCTTTCTCCAACAATCCTACTAGACAACGTTATACACGGCGTTTTTTAGGAGGACGACAACCGTTGTGCGGGATCGGAGTTACATCCGTGATATTGGTGATGCGGAAACCCGCAGCATTCAATGCACGAATAGAAGACTCACGGCCCGGACCAGGACCTTTAACCATTACTTCCAGGTTTTTAACGCCATATTCTTTGGCGATCTCACCAGCACGTTCTGCAGCAACCTGTGCAGCAAACGGAGTGGATTTACGAGAACCACGGAAACCAGAACCACCAGCAGTTGCCCAAGAAAGAGCATTACCCTGACGATCGGTAATGGTAACGATTGTGTTATTGAAAGAGGCATGAACGTGTGCAATGCCGTCGCTAACTTGCTTTCTAACGCGCTTACGAGCACGAGTAGGAGCTTTTGCCATTTTCTACCTTCCCGTTTACTTCTTAATCGGTTTACGAGGACCCTTACGGGTGCGCGCGTTAGTTTTGGTACGCTGTCCGCGAACCGGCAAACCACGACGATGACGCAAGCCACGGTAGCATCCCAAGTCCATCAGACGTTTGATGTTCATGGACACTTCACGACGCAGGTCGCCTTCAACAGTAAATTTGCTTACTTCAGTACGAAGCGCTTCAATTTGAGCTTCGTCCAGATTTTTAACTTTCACATCCTCGGCGATACCAGCCGCTGCGCAAATTTGCTTTGCACGGGTGTCGCCAACGCCATAAATCGCAGTTAACGCGATAACTGCATGTTTATGGTCAGGAATGTTAATGCCAGCGATACGGGCCACTATTCCACTCCTAAAACAAATAGTAATTTAATGACCACCACAAAGCCCGTTCCGGATACATGGTGGTCAACCTACACACAAATGTAGGCTGGCTAATGTACTTAGCCAGCCTCGACTTTTCAAGTCTCTACCGAAAATATAATTAGCCTTGGCGTTGTTTATGCTTCGGCTCAGTGCAAATCACGCGAACCACACCGTGGCGTTTGATGATTTTGCAATTACGGCAGATTGCTTTGACGGAAGCGCGAACTTTCATTGCTTAACTCCGCAATATTAGACCGAATTAACGGCCTACGCCTTTAAGATTGGCTTTTTTCAGTACATCGCCATATTGATGAGACATCATATGAGTTTGTACCTGTGCCATGAAGTCCATGATGACCACTACAATAATCAGCAAAGAAGTACCACCGAAGTAGAACTGCACATGCCAGAAGGTCATCAATAACTGGGGTACTAAGCAAATCGCTGTGATGTACAAAGCCCCGGCCAGTGTTAGACGAGTCATTACTTTATCGATAAAACGTGCTGTTTGTTCACCTGGGCGAATGCCTGGGATAAATGCACCGCTTTTCTTCAGGTTATCAGCTGTTTCACGCGGATTGAACACCAACGCAGTATAGAAGAAGCTGAAGAAAATAATTGCAATAGCATACAACAATTCGTACAACGGCTGCCCTGGCTGCAAGCTCATAGAGATTTCTTGCAGAATATTTGCAATCCAAGAATCACCTTGACCAAACCAAGACGCGATAGTGCCTGGAAAAAGAATGATACTGGATGCAAAAATTGCAGGGATAACACCCGCCATATTAAGTTTTAACGGTAAATGCGTGCTTTGAGCTGCAAAAATCTGGTTACCTTGCTGGCGTTTTGCATAGTTGACGACAATACGACGTTGACCACGCTCAACAAA
Organism: uncultured Tolumonas sp.; assembly: GCA_903931645.1. Lineage (GTDB taxonomy): Bacteria > Pseudomonadota > Gammaproteobacteria > Enterobacterales > Aeromonadaceae > Tolumonas. Next base: position 10,382 of record CAIZDF010000002.1, on the reverse strand, counting down.
CACAACAAAGTAAGTAACAGCAAACACAATAACAGCGAGCAACAATAGCAACAGGATATGCAATTCACCCTGACGAGCTTGTTCTGCAGTAGCACCAATTGCATGAGGCAGACCTGCGACAATACCCGCAAAAATGATCAGCGAAATACCGTTACCGATACCACGTTCCGTTATTTGTTCACCTAACCACATCAAAAACATGGTACCAGTGACCAAACTAACTACCGCAGTAAAGTAGAAGCCGAAACCGGGGTTGAGCACCAAGCCATGCATCATGTTTGGTAAACCAGTCGCAATACCTGACGCCTGTACAGTAGCCAAGGCTAATGTACCCCAACGAGTATGCTTACTGATTACGCGTCGACCACTTTCACCTTCCTTTTTAAGCTCAGCATAATAAGGACTGATCACGGTCAACAGTTGGATAATAATTGATGCCGAAATATACGGCATAATACCCAACGCAAAGATAGATGCACGAGACAGGGCACCACCACTGAACATGTTAAACATTTCAATGATGGTTCCCTTCTGTTGCTGGAACAATTGCCCCAGCACAGTAGCGTCAATACCAGGAATCGGCACATAAGCGCCCGCACGGAAGACGATGATAGCACCTAGAACGAAAAGCAAACGGCTTTTCAGTTCGCTCAGGCCCCCTTGCGAGCCCCGTGTTACTAATCCTGGTTTCTTGGCCATCTACTTATTATTCCTCGATTTTGCCACCGGCAGCTTCGATTGCAGCACGAGCGCCTTGAGTAGCGCCTACACCACGAACGGTAACTGCACGATCGATGTTCCCAGAGAGAACAATCTTAGCAAACTGCATGCCTTTAGTGATTACGCCAGCTTGCTTTAAAGTGTTCAGGTCGACTACATCGCCTTCAACCTTAGCAATTTCGCTCAGACGAACTTCAGCAGTTACTGCACCTTTACGAGAGTAAAAACCGAATTTTGGCATACGAATTTTCAAAGGCATTTGACCGCCTTCGAAACCAGCACGACCACCACTACCAGCTCGTGAACCAGCGCCTTTCACGCCACGGCCACCGGTTTTACCCAAACCAGAACCGATACCACGACCTACACGCTTTTTAGCCGATTTAGCACCAGCAGCTGGAGAAAGAGTGTTTAAACGCATTGATTACTCCTCCACCTTCACCATGTAATGAACCTGGTTGATCATGCCGCGTACACATGGAGTATCTTCCAGTTCAACGGTGTGACCAATACGACGCAAACCCAAGCCCAATAAAGAGGCTTTGTGCTTCGGCAAACGACCGATGGAGCTGCGAGTCTGTGTAACTTTTACAGTCTTGTTAGCCATGTCGTTATTACCCCAGGATTTCTTCCACGCGCAAACCACGTTTGGCAGCAACTTGTTCCGGTGAGCTAATGTGTGCTAACGCTTCAATAGTTGCACGCACTACGTTCATCGGATTGGTTGAACCATAGGTTTTTGCCAGAACGTTATGTACACCAGCCACTTCCAGAACGGCACGCATTGCGCCACCGGCAATAATACCGGTACCCTGAGAAGCAGGCTGCATAAATACGGTAGAACCAGCATGGGTTCCTTTAACATGGTGATGCAGTGTGCCTTCAATCAGCTCAACTTTAACCATGTTACGACGAGCTTGTTCCATTGCCTTTTGAATGGCAGCAGGAACTTCACGTGCTTTACCGTAACCAAAACCAACGCGGCCTGAACCATCGCCTACTACAGTCAATGCTGTAAAGGAGAAAATACGACCACCTTTAACTACTTTAGAAACACGGTTCACTGCGACTAACTTTTCTTGCAGTTCACCGGCTTGAGATTCGATTTTAGACATTGTCGACTCCTGGCTTAGAACTGAAGACCAGCTTCACGTGCAGCAGTAGCCAGTGCGGCTACGCGACCATGATATTGGAACCCAGAGCGATCGAACGCTACAGTGGTAATACCTTTTGCCAGAGCACGCTCTGCAATAGCTTTACCCACCGCGGCGGCCGCATCGGCATTACCGGTGTATTTCACTTGCTCACGAATGGTTGACTCTACAGTAGATGCAGAAGCTAAAACTTCTGCACCGCTTGCAGCGATAACCTGCGCATAAATATGACGCGGAGTACGGTGAACCACCAGACGAGTCGCGCCCAGTTCCAGCATTTTACGACGTGCTTTAGTAGCACGACGGATACGAGCTGCTTTCTTGTCCATAGTGTTACCTTACTTCTTCTTAGCTTCTTTAGTACGCACAACTTCGTCTGAATAGCGTACACCTTTGCCTTTGTAAGGCTCCGGGCTACGATAGGCACGGATGTCAGCTGCAACTTGACCTAACAGAGCTTTATCGGCACCTTTCAGTACGATTTCAGTCTGTGTCGGGCATTCAGCGGTAACACCTTCAGGCAATTCGTGGTCGATTGGATGGGAGAATCCCAGCGCCAAACCAACTGATTTACCTTTAGCCTGTGCACGGTAACCTACACCAACCAGCACCAGTTTGCGCTCGAAGCCAGTAGTAACACCAATAACCATGTTGTTTACCAGCGCACGTGCAGTACCAGCCTGCGCGTCAGCACCAGTCACACCTTCTTGAGGTGCGAACTTCAACACATTTTCTTCTTTGGTGACGATAACTGCAGCGTTCAGAATGCGCTTCAGGGTGCCATTTTTACCTTTAACAGCTATTTCCTGGCCGTTCAGGGTTACTTCCACGCCAGCCGGAATAGTAACAGGTGCTTTCGCAACACGAGACATTTCCTAGCTCCTTACGCTACGTAGCAGATGATCTCACCGCCCATGCCTGCTTTACGCGCAGCACGGTCAGTCATCACACCTTTAGAAGTAGAAACCACAGCGATACCCAGACCGTTAATGATCTTTGGCAGGTCGCCACGTTTCTTATAAATACGCAGACCAGGGCGACTTACGCGCTGGATCAGCTCAACAACAGGCTTACCCTGGAAATATTTCAATTCAATTTCCAGTTCAGGTTTAACGTCACCGCTAACTTTAACATCAGCGATATAACCTTCTTCTTTCAGCAGATTAGCAATAGCTACTTTCAGCTTGGAAGAAGGCATAGAGACGGAAACCTTGTGGGCCGCCTGACCGTTGCGGATGCGGGTCAGCATGTCCGCGATCGGATCTTGCATGCTCATGTGTCTTAACTCCCGTGATTAATTACCAGCTAGCCTTTTTCAGGCCAGGAATTTCGCCTTTCATCATGTGCTCACGCACTTTGATGCGGCAAAGACCGAATTTACGCAGGTAGCCATGTGGACGACCTGTGATATTGCAACGATTACGTTGACGGCTCGGGCTGGAGTCACGCGGCAGTTGTTGCAGCTTGAGCACTGCGTCCCAACGAGCTTCATCAGAAGCATTCACGTCGGCGATAATCGCTTTCAGTGCAACACGCTTCTCGAAGTGTTTTGCAATCAATTTTGCACGTTTATCTTCACGTGCAATCATGGACAGTTTTGCCATAACCCTACACCTTACTTACGGAATGGGAAGCTAAAGGCAGCCAGCAGAGCACGGCCTTCCTCGTCAGTCTTCGCAGTCGTTGTGATAGTAATATCCAGACCACGTACTTTATCGACTTTATCGTAGTCGATTTCGGGGAAGATGATTTGCTCACGTACGCCCATAGAGTAGTTGCCACGACCATCAAAGGACTTAGCACTAACACCACGGAAGTCACGAATACGTGGCATAGAGATACAAATCAAGCGCTCCAAAAACTCCCACATACGCTCGCCGCGCAGGGTTACTTTACAACCGATCGGGTAGCCTTCACGAATCTTGAAGCCCGCAACAGATTTGCGCGCTTTGGTGATCAGTGGCTTTTGACCAGAAATTGCAGCTAAGTCACCAGCAGCATTTTCCAGTACTTTTTTATCAGCCAAGGCTTCACCGACACCCATGTTCAGGGTGATCTTCTCGATCCGAGGGACTTGCATGACAGAATTGTAGCCGAACTGGTTCATCAGTTCCTGGACTACAGTTTGTCTGTAGGTATCATGCAGTTTCGCCATCGTTAAACTCCAATTACTTTACAAGTTCACCGTTAGATTTGAAGAAACGAACTTTGTTACCATCTTCAAATCGGAAACCAACGCGATCTCCCTTGCCGGTAGCAGGGTTGAAAAGCGCTACATTTGATACATCAACAGCTGCTTCTTTGCTAACGATACCGCCAGCAACACCTAAAGCCGGAACAGGCTTCTGATGTTTTTTCTTCACGTTGATGCCTTCAACAATTACTTTGCCCTGTTCAACTAAGACTTTAGTGACTTTGCCACGTTTGCCTTTGTCTTTACCGGTCAAAACAATTACTTCGTCTTCACGACGGATTTTTGCTGCCATGTTCTGTGCTCCTTACAGTACTTCCGGGGCCAGGGACACGATCTTCATGAACTTATCATTACGCAGTTCACGAGTCACTGGGCCGAAGATACGAGTACCGATCGGCTGATGTTGGTTGTTCAACAGCACAGCCGCGTTGCGATCAAAGCGGATCAAAGAACCATCTTGACGGCGAACGCCTTTACGGGTGCGAACGACCACCGCATTATAAACATCACCTTTTTTAACCTTTCCACGCGGAATTGCTTCTTTGATGGAAACTTTGATGATGTCGCCGACACCGGCATAACGGCGGTGCGAACCACCCAGAACCTTAATACACATTACGCTGCGTGCGCCGGAGTTGTCGGCGACGTCCAGCATACTTTGCATTTGGATCATGTTAGTGCTCCGCTAAATAACTACTTCCCACATTAAAATGGGCATCTGGCTACCTTCAAAAGGCGCGGCATAATATCACAGCACCAGACAAAGTCATAGCCAAAAAAACGAACGACTCTTACGAGCCGTTCGTATTCCAATCCTAATTTAAAAAATTAGGCTTTTTCAACAACAGATACCAGAGTCCAGCACTTAGTTTTGGACAATGGACGGCACTCGCGGATTTCCACCAGGTCGCCAATCTTGCATTCGTTGTTTTCATCGTGGACATGCAGCTTGGTCGTACGCACGATAATTTTCCCATACATTGGGTGTTTTACCTTACGTTCGATAGCTACAGTAATGGACTTGTCCATTTTGTCACTAACTACACGACCTTGCAGAGTACGGATTTGATCAGTCATTACGCACCTGCCTTCTCGTTCAGTACAGTTTTAACGCGCGCGATGTCGCGACGTACTTGTTTGATAGTGTGAGTTTGGTTCAGCTGACCTGTGCTCTTCTGAATACGCAGATTAAACTGCGCACGCAGCAGACCCAGCAATTCAGCTTTCAGCTCTTCCACACTTTTTTGACGCAGATCTTGAGCTTTCATCACATAGCCGTCCGAATTACAAAGGTGGTCTTAACAGACAGTTTAGCCGCAGCCAGCGCAAATGCTTCACGCGCTGTCGCTTCTGGTACACCGTCCATCTCGTACAGCACTTTGCCAGGCTGGATCAAGGCAACCCAATATTCAACGTTACCTTTACCTTTACCCATACGCACTTCAAGCGGTTTCTCGGTAATTGGTTTGTCCGGGAATACTCGGATCCAAATTTTACCTTGACGCTTAACAGCACGAGTCATCGCACGACGTGCAGCTTCGATCTGACGGGCTGTCAGCTGGCCACGAGTTACCGCTTTCAGACCATAGGTACCGAAGGATACATCGCTACCTGCATTAGCCAGACCGCGGTTACGGCCTTTGTGAACCTTACGGAACTTTGTACGCTTTGGTTGCAACATTTACCGGTTCTCCTTACTTAGCACCACGCGGTTTGCGTTTCGGCTTGGCAGGAGCCGGCTCTTGCTGTGCAGCTGCAGCTGCAGCAGTAACAGCAGCCAGACCGCCCAGAACTTCACCTTTGAAGATCCATACCTTAACACCGATAACACCATAAGTGGTGTGTGCTTCAGAGGTAGCATAGTCAATGTCTGCACGCAGTGTGTGCAGAGGTACACGACCTTCACGATACCATTCAGTACGTGCGATTTCTGCACCACCTAAACGGCCGCTAACTTCAACTTTGATACCCTTAGCACCCAGACGCATTGCGTTCTGAACCGCACGCTTCATAGCGCGACGGAACATAACACGACGTTCCAGCTGAGAGGAGATACTGTCAGCAACCAGCTGAGAGTCCAACTCTGGCTTACGAACTTCAGCGATGTTGATTTGCGCAGGCACACCAGCGATGGTGGCGATTTTTTTGCGCAGTTTTTCAACATCTTCGCCTTTCTTACCAATCACTACGCCTGGACGGGCAGTGTGGATAGTTACGCGAATACTTTTAGCTGGACGTTCAATAACAATGCGAGACAAAGAAGCTGCTTTCAGCTCTTTGGTCAGATACTGACGCACCTGAAAATCACCGTGCAGATTGTCTGCAAACTCTTTGGTATTAGCAAACCAAGTAGAGTTAAACGGCTTGGTAATCCCTAAGCGGATACCATTCGGATGAACTTTCTGACCCATTGCTTATCTCCCAGCCTTAGCGTCGGATACTACCACAGTGATGTGGGCAGTACGCTTGACGATACGGTCTGCACGGCCTTTAGCACGAGCACGAATACGCTTCAGAGATGGACCTTCGTCAACCATGATAGTTTGCACTTTCAGAGTGTCGATATCCGCGCCTTCGTTATGCTCAGCATTAGCAACAGCAGACTCCAGAACCTTTTTGATCAGCTCAGCAGCCTTTTTCGGGCTGAAAGCCAGCAGGTTCAAGGCCCGATCCACAGGCAAACCACGGACCTGATCAGCAACCAGGCGGGCTTTCTGTGCAGAAGTCCGGGCAAAACGGTGTTTAGCGATAGCTTCCATCATTTATCCCTTATTTCTTCTTGGCCTTCTTATCAGCGGCATGACCGCGATAAGTACGAGTCGGTGCAAATTCACCCAGCTTATGTCCAACCATTTCGTCGGATACATAAACGGGTACGTGCTGACGACCATTATGGACAGCGATGGTCAAACCAATCATATCTGGAATGATCATTGAACGACGGGACCAAGTCTTGATAGGCTTTTTGTCCGCGCTTTCCACCGCTTTCTCAACCTTCTTCAGCAAGTGCAGGTCAATAAATGGACCCTTCTTGAGAGAACGTGGCATGGCGATTCCTCTATATAAGAATTACTTATTACGACGACGTACGATGTACTTGTCAGTGCGCTTGTTGCTACGGGTGCGGTAGCCTTTAGCCGGAGTACCCCAAGGAGATACAGGCTGGATACCTTTATTGCGACCCTCACCACCACCGTGTGGATGGTCAACTGGGTTCATCGCCATACCACGAACGGTAGGACGAATGCCACGCCAGCGGTTAGCACCGGCTTTACCCAATTGACGCAGCATATGCTCAGCATTGCCAACTTCACCAACAGTAGCACGGCATTCAGCCAATACTTTACGCACTTCGCCTGAACGCAGACGTAAGGTTACATATGCACCTTCACGCGCCAGGATCTGTACGCTAGCACCAGCAGAACGAGCGATCTGTGCGCCTTTACCTGGTTTCATTTCTACTGCGTGAACAGTAGTACCAACCGGGATATTACGCATAGGCAGCGCGTTACCAGCTTTGATTGCTGCATCCACACCAGAAACGATAGGATCGCCAGCTTTCAGATTTTTCGGTGCCAGAATATAACGACGTTCGCCATCCGCGTATAACACCAGAGCGATGTTAGCAGAACGGTTTGGATCGTATTCCAGACGTTCGATCTTAGCTGGGATACCGTCTTTGTTGCGCTTGAAGTCAATCAGACGATAATGCTGTTTGTGACCACCACCGATATGACGGGTAGTGATACGGCCGTTGTTGTTACGACCGCCAGTCTTGCGTTTTTCTTCCAGCAGACCAGCAAACGGTTTACCTTTATGCAGCTCCGGTGTGACGACTTTAACGACGTGACGACGGCCCGGAGAGGTAGGCTTACATTTTACGATTGCCATTTTTTAAACTCCTCTTACTCGGCAGCGCCGCCCACGAAGTCGATGTCTTGACCTTCAACCAGAGTCACGTAGGCTTTTTTCCAATCGGAACGACGGCCCATGCGTGAACCTGTACGTTTGGTCTTGCCAACAACGTTCAAGGTACGAACAGCTTCAACCTTAACTTCGAACAGTTTTTCAACTGCCGCTTTGATTTCTGCTTTAGAAGCATCAGTAGCAACTTTGAACACGATAGTGTTCAGTTTTTCAGCTACCATGGTGCTCTTTTCAGAGATGTGCGGAGCCTTCAGAACTTTCAGTAGACGCTCTTCACGGATCATGCCAGCATCTCCTCGATTTGCTTCACTGCATCAGCAGTCATCAGTACCTTGTCGAAGGCGATCAGGCTAACCGGATCGATACCTGTTACGTCGCGAACGTCAACTTTGTACAAGTTGCGTGCAGCCAGGAACAGATTTTCTTCAACTTCTGGGGTAACGATCAGCACGTCTTTCAGATCCAGTGCTTGCAGTTTGGTCAGCAGCTCTTTAGTTTTCGGAGCGTCAACACCAAATTTCTCTACAACTACCAGACGATCCTGACGAACTAGCTCAGACAGAATGCTTTGGATCGCACCGCGATACATTTTACGGTTCACTTTTTGGCTGTGATCTTGCGGTTTAGCTGCAAAGGTCACACCACCGCCACGCCAAATTGGCGAACGGATAGTACCAGCACGAGCACGGCCAGTACCTTTCTGACGCCACGGTTTTTTACCGCCGCCAGACACTTCAGAGCGAGTCTTCTGCGCGCGAGTACCCTGACGGGCGCCAGCAGCATAAGCAACGACTACCTGGTGAACCAGAGCTTCGTTGAACTCACGACCGAAGGTAGTTTCGGAAACCTGAAGAGCGCTCTGCGCGTCTTTCAATACCAATTCCATTACTATCTCCTCAGACGTTACGCTTTAACGGCAGGCTTGACGATAACGTCGCCGTTGGTCGCACCTGGAACTGCACCTTTGATGAGCAGCAGGTTACGTTCAACATCAACGCGCACAATATCCAGACTCTGAACAGTCACACGCTCAGAACCTAAATGGCCAGCCATTTTTTTGCCTTTGAACACTTTACCCGGAGACTGGTTTTGACCGATAGAACCCGGAACACGATGTGAACGCGAGTTACCATGGGTCATGTCTTGGGTGCGGAAGTTCCAACGTTTAACAACGCCAGCAAAGCCTTTACCTTTAGAGACACCAGTAACGTCTGCTTTTTTAACGTCAGCGAAAATGTCGACTTTCAGCTCAGAACCAACAGTTAAGTCAGCGCCTTCGCCGTCGTTCAGACGGAATTCCCACAGACCGCGACCTGCTTCTACTTCAGCTTTGGCGAAATGGCCAGCTTCAGCTTTAGTCAGGCGGCTTGCCTTTTTAACACCGGTAGTTACTTGAACAGCGGTGTAACCGTCAGTTTCCAGAGTTTTCAGCTGGGTAACACGGTTGGCTTCTACTTCAATAACAGTCACTGGAATAGATACGCCGTCTTCAGTGAAGACGCGAGTCATACCCAGTTTGCGACCTACAAGACCGAGAGTCATTGTCTATCAACCTCTTTCCGAATTAACCCAAGCTGATCTGGACGTCAACACCGGCAGCCAGATCCAGACGCATCAGTGCGTCAACGGTCTTGTCTGTCGGCTCAACGATGTCAACCAGACGCTTGTGAGTGCGGATTTCGTACTGATCACGCGCATCTTTGTTCACGTGTGGAGAAATCAGTACAGTGAAACGCTCTTTGCGAGTTGGCAGTGGAATAGGACCACGAACCTGTGCGCCAGTGCGTTTGGCAGTTTCTACGATTTCCGCAGTAGACTGGTCGATCAAACGATGATCGAAAGCCTTCAGGCGGATACGGATTCTTTGGTTCTGCATGGACCAGAGCTCCAGATGGCAAAAAGAACATGAAACAATACCGCCCGAGATCGTTTTATTCCGACCCGGAGGTTGTTTCTTCGCGTTTCCCTCCCAATCGGAGGGACTGTTGGGGTGTCGATGTATCTGACACCGGAGCCTAGGGCTCAGCTTGGTATTAGCAAGCTCGCGTATTATACGGTTTTACTTTGCCAGTGCAAGCAATGTTGATGTTTTTCTATTCAGAACTTCAAAATAGAAAAAGGGGCTGTCGCCCCTTCCAAAATTAACATTTTAATAATCGGTTTACTCAGAACGACCGAGCCGCTAAGTGCTGTTCTGCTTGTTGTAGTGCGTGAGCAATTTGTTCCGCACACACACCACCTAACGCCTGACGTTTAGCTAGTGTTGATTCTAACGACAGGATTGGATACACATCATCAGCAATAACTGCGTTGAACTGTTTAAATTCAGCAACAGTCAGGTTTTCCAATGGTTTTTGCTGCGTAATAGCGTAAACAACAGCTTCACC
>CAIZDF010000001.1 GCA_903931645.1 uncultured Tolumonas sp. | reverse complement strand
TCGCTTTTAACTTGAAATTGATAATATTGAGCTGGTGCAGGTGGAATATCCTCTGTTTTTTCTGCATCAAAGGTAACTGCAACTGGGCCTGTTTCTAACACTTTATTTGCGTCATCACGGCGTGTTATTGCCATTTTATTCGTTGTCAGATAATTGTTCAGCCATGACCAAAGATCGTCATCGATATGCTGACTCAGACTACGAGCAGAAAACCATAATATAATGGCATCACGGCTATTATCCGCACGACTACTAGAAACAAAAGTCATGATCTGTTCAGGAGGGCGAACATCTACATCTTGGGCCAAAGCCCCTTGTCTGGTTTCAACAGGCAAACTATACGCTTGTGAAAATGCAGGATTTTGCAATGGAGCCGGAGTTTTCAACTGTGGATGCAAAACGGCAGATGTATAGTCAAAATCGCGATTAGCCTGTCTTCTTTCAACTTCAGAACTACAAGCAGAAAGAACGCAGATACAAATGATACTGCACGGAAACAGGGACATTTTCATTTTATTATTTTGCACGCTAGATCAGCTCCGCTCTCACAAGTGCCGCTTCAACTATTGCTTGTGCCGTGGTGGAAAGCAACGTCAATGGCAGGCGTAAATCGGCATAATTTATTAGCCCCATTCTGGCGGCCGCCCATTTTACAGGAATCGGGTTAGATTCAATAAACAGTTGTTGATGAAGAGGTCGTAAACGTTCATCGATTTCTAATGCAGCAACTTGATTACCAGCCAGTGCAAAAGTGCACAGATGTTTCATCTCATTAGCTGCAATATTGGCGGTCACCGAAATAACTCCATTACCACCTTGTAACATAAATTCACAAGCAGTGGCATCATCACCACTATAAAGTGCAAAGTCTCGCCCACATAATTCACGCAGTTGGGCAACACGAGACAAATTACCCGTGGCTTCTTTCACGCCACAGATACCAAAATTACCCGCAAGACGAGCAACCGTTTCAGGCTTTAAATCACATCCGGTACGACCAGGCACGTTATATAAAATTTGCGGTAACCCACTGTATTCGCCGATCGCTGCATAGTGCTGGTATAAACCCTCTTGGGTAGGTTTATTATAGTATGGCGTCACAGAAAGACCCGCCGTCACACCAAGTTTACTAATCTGCTTAGCCAATTGTTTAGCATGCGCGGTGTTATTTGAGCCGCAACCTGCAATGACAGGAATACGCCCATTACAATACTCAAGTGTTGTATCAAAGAGAGTAAAGAGTTCATCTTCGCTTAAGGTCACCGATTCTCCGGTTGTCCCAGCTACAACTAAAGCATCAGTACCAGCTTGAATATGATATTCAACTAACTGTTTTAACGCTGGCCAGTCAACGGAACCAGAGCGGTTCATTGGTGTGATCAGAGCAACGAGACTACCGGTTAACATAAAGCACAGACTCCATTTTACAAGCAGCCAATGGTACGGCGCCCTATACACAAAAACAAGGCAAAACGCGGTTCTACAACTAAAATGCTGATCTGATCTCACATGAGTAGCGTATTGTTATTATGATATTTTTTACGCTTTAAAATACCAATAAGGATATAAAAATGAATCGATTAACAGCGGGAACTGTTGCCCCTGATTTTGAATTACCAGACCAAAACGGCACAGTAGTCAAATTAAATTCATTACAAGGGAAAAAGGTACTGGTTTATTTCTATCCGAAAGCAATGACACCGGGTTGTACAACACAAGCTTGCGCGTTACGCGATAGTAAAGCTGAGTTGGAAAAACGGAATTTAGTTGTTCTGGGTATCAGCCCTGATAGCCCTGTACGACTGAAGAAATTTGAAGATCGTGATGAACTGAATTTCACCTTACTAGCGGATGAAGAACATAAAGTCGCCGATGCTTTTGGTGTTTGGGGCCTGAAGTATGCTATGTGTAAAGAATATGACGGTATTCACAGTATTAGCTTTTTAATCAATGAACAGGGTGTTATCAAACATGTATTTGATAACTTTAAAACCAGCAATCATCATCAAATCGTTATCGAT